>JAZNQW010000117.1:0-17112 GCA_045590435.1 Alphaproteobacteria bacterium
CCAAATGCTGACCGGTCGGATAGTGTTGCTTAAAATACTTAATCGCCCGTTCCAGCTTAGAAGTTAAACACTCTGTCGCCGTCATCTGAAAACAAGCACAAACATCAGCCACATCTTGTTTTGGCAAAATAGCATGCGCCACATCACCGTCCGCGGCATACGATTCAATAATTTTACGCACTGCAGTTTTAAGACCGGAGAAGGACAAATTGCAGTCACCGGAATTTAACAAGGGTCGCGGTAACGTAAAACGCGTATCATCACCGATAGCCGCCATTTTCTCAATCATAGGCCCTCCCGGATAACCCAATCCAAGCATTTTTGCCACTTTATCAAACGCTTCACCGGCGGCATCATCAATCGTTGTTCCAAGCCGCTGATATTCACCAACATTTTTAACCACCAAAATTTGACAATGCCCGCCCGAAACCAACAGCAATAAATACGGAAACTCAATTGGATGAGCGATTCGCGCACATAAAGCATGACCTTCCAAGTGGTTCACCGCCACAAACGGCTTATTCAAGGCCAAGGCTATCGCTTTGGCACTCATCACACCAACCACAACACCGCCGATTAAACCCGGACCGGCCGAAGCGGCCACTGCATCAATCTGCGCTAAATCAATATGCGCCCGTTGTAAACATGTGGCAATCATTTCATCAACATGTTCCAAATGCGCCCGAGCGGCAATTTCCGGCACAACCCCGCCATATTGCTTATGTTCTTCTTGCGATTGCAGTGCCTCGCCCAAAATTTCTTTTTGGTCGGTAACCAAAGCGGCACCCGTGTCGTCGCAACTGCTTTCAATGCCTAATACAATCATTTATCAACCTAAATTTTTTATTTTCTTGATGATATGTAAACTTTTTTCTATTATATGAAATATATTCGGGCAAATTGTCAAGCAAAAGGATATGAATCATGACGAAAAATAATCAAACAAATGAAGATTTTGAACAACAAACAACACCTGCGCCGAAAGCCAAAGGCACGGCCGGATATAAGGCATTGATTTTGCTTTTGTTTTTAATTCTGATTATTGGCGGCGGTGCGGCTTATCAATTACATTTGCAAGATATGGCCGATATGCGCCAACAAATTGATTCGGTTAAACAAACAACCAATACAAAAATAGCCGATTTAAACAATCGTTTGTTGATGGCCGAAAAGAGCACCCAACAATTCAAAGATATTCTTTATACGTCAACCGCAGAAACCGACAGAAAATATGACAATAAATTGAATGATTTGAAAAAAGAACTGACGCAACTGATTTTCGGCGCCCAAAATGCAGAAGCGGAAGATGCAACAGAAACCACAACCGAACAAGCAACATCCGATAAGCCGAATCAGACACAAATCGTGGAAAAAATCATCACCATTGAAAAAGAAAAGACACCTCAAGAAGTATTGCTTGCCGCTGGTTCAATTATCGTTAAAGATATGGCTGAAAACGGCTTACCAATTGAATATGAAACTGAAGTTTTGCAAATTTTAGCCGCCGGCAACCCACAAGCCCAAAAATATGCCGACACCGCACAACAATATGCTGCTTCCGGTATTAAAGGTCAACAGATGCTGATTAAAGAATATAACGCATTATATGCGGCTTTAAATGATGTTCCGGAAAAACCGGCTGAACAACAAACTCAGGAGCCTACGCCGCAAAACTGGCAAGATAAAATTTTAAGCTGGCTGAAAAAAGTGGTTATTCAAAAGAAAAAAGTTAAAAAGCCTGAATTTAAGGCGGAAACAGATGAAGTTTATGAATTAGTCAACGCCGGTAAATTAGGTGAGGCTCTGGCAAAAATGAAAACTGACGCCAAATACACCTCTGTTAATTCGGCTGCATTGGCAGAATGGCAAAATCAGGTAGAGAATTATCTGACCTTTGAAAACGCCATGAAAGGCTTAATCATGAATGCTTTAGCCAACATCCGTTTGAAGGAAATGGAGCATTAATTTATGCAAAATCGCCGCGATATATGGCGTGCGCAATACCAAATTGTGCCGCAACAGTTGCAAAAGATTACCGCTGTTGAACAAGTTGCCACGGCGTTTAATTGCAACATAGATGCCGTCATAAAGATAAGCGGCGAGCAACTAAGCACTCTGGCAACGTCGTTTAATGTCAGCGCTGAAGAAGCCCTTAATTGCTCTACCAAATTACAACAACCGCATGACGTCATCTGCGGTATCATTAAATGCTTCATACAGGGCATTGCCGAAGAATGGCTTATTGAAGATAAAACCGTATATCAGTGGATTAATGACCATATCGGCTATCAACGCCTGCAAATGGGCGGCCAAGGTGGAATTGTGGCTAACGTGGCCGCTGTTCTGGGTGCACGCCGTGTTATAACACACACAGCATCTTTACCGGCCCTGCAAGCGGCTCAATTTCTGAATTTACCCAACTTATTCAGTATCGATTCAACCGGCCAAGCGGCGCAAGCAAGCCAAATTAACCGCGCCTCCGACGAACCATTAGTTCATTGGATTATCGAATTTGCCAAGGATGATGAGCTTATCTTAAACGGGAAAAAATATACCTGTCCGAAAGCCAATCGCTTCATTGCCACTTATGATAAAGCCAATTTGGCCCTTATAATCAACGACAATTTTGTTCAATATCTCAATCATAACGGCTTCGATTACCTGATACTTTCCGGTTACCACAATTTAACCGCCGAACAAGGCGGCATAGAACGTATTGAAGCAACCATACCGCTGATTAAAGAATGGAAACAACACGCTCCGCATGGCATCATTCATTTAGAATTGGCTTCCACCCAAGATAAAATCATTCGCCGAGCTATTGTTGAAAAAATTGCCCCGTTAGCCGATTCCATCGGCCTGAATGAACGTGAAGCACTCGATATTTTGGAGATTATTGACGCCACAAAATTTGCAACCATTAAAAATAAAGAACTTAATGCCGCCGTTTTGTTTGATATCATAAACCTGATTAAGCAGAAAACCCAGACCCCGCGTGTGCAACTGCATATGTTCGGTCTATATGTTACTTTGCAAAATATGAGCTTCAAAATATCACCGGCACAAAACAAAAACGGCATGATGTTGGCCGCAACAATTGCCGCCTCAAAAGCTGATTTAGGCCAAATCAACACACCCGAAAGTCTTTTATGGGCGCACGGCCAAAATGTTGCCGATCACAGTCTGCAAGAATTGCAAACTCTGGCTAAACACATTGATTCTGCCACATTGGAAATAACCGGTCTGGCTACCGTTGGCGTTAATGATCTAATCGCCGTGCCGACAATTATTATACCACAACCGAAAACCCTTGTCGGCATGGGTGACACAATTTCTGCCGTATCCTTAATCGGCGCCAGATAACATCTCATCACAAAACCTCATCTAATGGTCGACTAGTGCCAAGGAATATTCTCCACACACCTATCCGGATGCTCGGCACAATAATCTTCACTGTTATTGTAGTCATATAAATGCTTGCGTTGCGGCGATACCTTGCCGACTTCATATTTTGCACAAGCTGAGATTAGTAAAATCATTATTAATAAAGCTCTTATTTTCATCTGTTTCTCCTTACAAAATAGACCGCAAGCCAAAAAAAACCAAGCCTAAAAGTAAAAGTTTAGCAGTCCAAGCCCAAAACTTCGAACCGCCATATTGTTGTGCGCACTTCCACATACCGCGCAAAACCATAATCATATAAGCCACAAAACAACCGCTGATAATTAAATGCAAAACCAAATACATTGCAGTTTTGCCGCCACGTAACAACAGCTGAATAAAATTTGAAAAAGTAAAATAAACAATGTTAACGTCACCACAAATCCGGTTGCGCGCACATAAAACTTGCAAAAATGTGTTTTGCGTCAGCGAGGTTATTAAAATAAACAGGAAAAAACCTAGTAAGCCGAACCCCCAAACGATAGCCCTCAGCGAGTATTCCCCGGCAATCAGTCTCTTTAACATTTAAACTCTTCCATTTCTAAAAATACGTTTCAATTTTAATATACGGCCGAACACCTAATTTTTTCTTAAAATCGGCAATATATTGATTCATTTCTCCCCAAGCCGTCCAACGGTCAACAAATTGCTTTGCCGTGTCCGGAGACTTAGAAAGTTGTACTTTTATAATTTCGGTCAGCAAATCACATGACCCTGCTTTTATTTTTTCAAAATCGATATGTAACTTTTTATCCTCATCAAACCAAAATGCGC
The DNA here is from genome assembly GCA_045590435.1 of Alphaproteobacteria bacterium. Classification (GTDB taxonomy): domain Bacteria; phylum Pseudomonadota; class Alphaproteobacteria; order RF32; family CAG-239; genus RUG410. The sequence goes on from JAZNQW010000117.1 coordinate 4,216, forward strand.
CATATTCTTTTAAGAAATTATATTCAATCAAATCCGCTACACGGTGCGCTTCCATATCATTCGGGAAAGATATCATGAAATGCCGCCGCACCACCCATGTGGTATATATTTTTTTCAGTTGTTCTTCAGTAATAATGCCGTCTTTAACATATTGCGGCATCATAGCAGCCGAAATCATATCGGCCTTATGCTCCTCGATAATATGCTGATAAACGCCGAGCGCCGTTTGATAACTGCTGTCCGGCCCCAACGAATGCCCGTTCTCATGACCAATCGTAAATAAATGGTCTGCTTCTTCATCATAATACTGATGCAATTCCGGAATAACCAGATGTTCCAGAATTTTCTGTGTTTTGTCTTTATCGGCACACTGTCGCACTTGTCGGTGATAAACATTCCGCCGCCCACCGCCGCGCTTAAGCGCCGGCTTGTCATTATTCGGCAGATTCTGTGCCAAAGTAATACCACCGCGACACAAAGCATAATCACCGGTTAACGCCGCAATATCTGCGTCAACCATGGTTTGCTTCAAACCTTTTTCTCCGCCAACATTCTGCACATATTGCTCGGCAAACGGCATTAATCCCGCCAATTTCAGCATTTCGTCCTTAAATTTAAGCAAACGCGCCGTTCCTTCTTTATTCACAATGCCAACCCGCACACCAAGCATATCTTTCGGAACAGGTTGAATATTGTGTGCATGCAACCGCTCCATTAGTTTTTTATTGGCAAACAGTGTCGGCGTCAACTTGTCGTCGTAGTTTTCACGACTAACGGTAAACTCAAGCGGCGTATCTTGCATTTCCGCCCAGTGCTTATCGGCCAAAATATCCATTTCCTCATTATTTTGCAAAAAGGCCTGCGCCTGCCAACCTAAATAATCCTTAAACAGATCGTCGGTGGTGTAGTGCGCCGCACATTCCAACTCGTTGGCTATTTCCGAAAATTCATCGGCAAAATATTTCGTATAATCAATCGCTTTTAGTGCATCACCGGCACGCCGCACCATAGTCCGTGCGCTCAAAACTTGCCGCACCTCCTCAATTTGACCGGCATCCAACATCTGTCCCAAAATTTGATGGAACTCAGCCTCTTCCATATCTGTCGGATAAAAATTGCGACCGGCAAATTGATGAATTCCCTCAAAAATTTCCACCGGTTCCTTATCCACCCCGTTAGAGCCTGCCACTCCGTTTAATGAATTAAACAATGTTAAAGCGTCGGCAGCATATTCACTCTCGGTCGCCGCCACTTCCAACGCCTGTTTTTGCACCAAATTCAACGGATGATCCATTTCCAATGCCACATCATTCATAATTGTGGCGGCATTAACCAAATGTTTCAGAGCTTTTTTATCTCCATCGGAAAGCGCTTTATACGCCGGATTGTTTTCATCAATCAATATAATTTTCCGCATTTGTGTTGTAATGCGATTGTGCAAATCTTCTTCCGTAATATTAATTTTAAATCCGTTAATTTTCATGAGTAACCTCCACCACTTTAAATTTGTAATACTTAATCTCGTGATTCTTTATATTTTCCGGCAAGCCGGCTTTATGTTTCAAACCCGCCTGTAAATTATCACCAACATTTCTCTGCGAAGGCAGTAAAACTGCTTTATAATTCTTATATTGTATGTAAATACCGTCATCATCCGCCAAAGAACTAAAACTGTCATCAATCAGCTCTTTTTCCGTCAGTAAATAAATTTTCACCTGTTCAGCCTGATCATGTCTGTCAACCACACGTCGCGCCAATTCCACCAAACTGGCCGCCACACTTTTCCCTTGAATTTGCTTTTCAAAACCTTGTGCCTGAATATAAACCGTTGCTCTATCATAAAGTCGATAAGTTTCATTATTTTTCAGCGGCCACAACGGCAAATTTTCTTCTTCAAAAGCCCTAACGTTTCGCATAAAATAATGCCACATCAGTATCCCATATTTAGCAACATATTTTTCCAAATTATTTTTTTGTTTCAAAGCTGTCGGCTCATCATTCACCGAAAGAGACAACAATGTGGCATAGTCTTTATCCAAAGCCTTCGCCAATTGCGTATCAATGGCATCAAACACATTCATCCGATAATAATGCTTCTGTGCCAAAAACACCGCCTCTTGCGCTAAAAAATCGCTGTCTTCCTGCTCAATACTTTTATTCAAATCCGCCAACAGAACCACCAAAAAACCCTCTTTTTGCAAATAATGCTCAATATCTTGCTCCGCCTGCAAATTCGTTTCCGTCATTAACCACGCTTTTATGTTGTCAATTTCCATAACATCTTGCAACATAGCCTTATGCTGGGCAATATCGCCCTCACCATCATAAATTAATGCCACATTGCGCAACGTGTTATGCTTATGAATTTCCTCATAAAGTTTTTCCACCACTTCGAATGTATCTTCCGTTAAAAATTTCGGCACCACAACCATTTTAACTTTGCGCCGATTATAATTCCGCGAGTGGTTCAAATAAGCCAAAACTTCACCGTCCTCAACGCCCTTATCGGCGTAAAAAATAGCACAAATGACCGGTTTAACATCTTCTTTATCTTCGCGCACCCTACCATAATCTACCGCTTTTTCGTAATTGGCATATATATTTTTTTGCAAACGCGCCACATTAATCCAAACAATCAGCCCCAAAATAATAAATACAATCAGACCGACCTTAAGTTTTCTCCATATTTTCTGATTTTGCCGCGTCATTAATTGTTCTCCCGCAATGCCTTATAAAATTCAGCAAAATCAGTAAAAAAAACAATATCCCGGTTGTCTGAAACCATGTCATCTTCCCAAATCGGTTTTCCGATACGAATAGCTTTGGCACCGGCGCTCAACGCACACAAACTGTCCATCGGACTGTCCCCAATCATCCAAACATTGTCCGTATTAATATCTTCAATCAAACCGCTTACCCCGAACAACAACTGTGCCTTATTCGGCTTATCCTGCGGTGCTTCGTGTCCGCACACAATTTTTGCAAAAAGAGAACTTTCATAAAGCAAAGGCAGTTCAAAGTCTAGAAGCGCGCGATCTTTATTGGTAATCAACACAATTTGAACCCCTTTATCGCGCAAAAAATCAAGCGTCTCTGCAGCAAATTGCGGCCGTTTAATTTCATTAACGACTTTGCGTTTATATACCTCTTTATATGCTTCATATAATTCCTCAGCCTGTTGTCCGAATAACACCTTAAAATTGTCACGAAAAGACAGATTTTTATCGCGCTTTGTTTTAATATTCTGCCATTTTGGCATTCGATTCGCTTGTAAAACCTCATCAATCGAATCCTCCAAAACAGCCCGATCCAATGCCAGCGTATTATCCCAATCAAAGGCCGCAACTTTTAAAGCCTGTAAGTTTAGATTTTGATTCCGCATTTTGCCATATTTTCCAAAGCCAATTCTATTGTTCCTTCTTCCAAAGCATCAACAATTTCCTCGCCCAAAACAGCCACCACTTGCTTCTTTTCGGTATTGATTTTATAATATTGCTCGCCGTCTTCATATTCCGCCCAATAACCGGCACCGCCCTTATAAAAATTAGCCTGCATGTTGGCATCCACCTTATCCAGCGCAGTTACCAGTTTAGCTTCCGGTGTAATTTTAGCCTCATATTCCTGATACAAATCCCAAATTTTACTGCGTATCGGCTCCGGCAACAAAGCGCTGTATCGCTCCATAGCCGCTTTTTCCTGCGCATTTTTCTTGGCTTTTATTTCCGGATGAGCCCGTTGCAAAGCCTTCGGATAATCACCAACCTCCGCCTCGGCAATATCATGAACCAAAGCCAGTTCAAATAAATGAGCATAATCGTATTTATGCTTCAAATACGGATAAATCAACACAATCATAAAGGCCAACTTAAACGTATGAGAAGAATCTGTTTCCGGCGTGCCGTCCGATAAAAGCGTCGCGCGCTTGACCAGACAAACCTTGTCAAGCACGCGCATAAAATCAAAAATCTGAGCTATTTTACTTTGCATTTTTACCTATAAACTTCTTTCCGCCCAAATACGGCTGTAATTTTGCCGGAATACGTACCGTTCCGTCAGCCTGCTGATGATTTTCAATAAACGGCACCAATGCACGCGGTGTGGCAATTCCCGTATTATTCAGCGTGTGGCAGAATTGAACCTTGCCGTCATTGCCGCGATAACGCAAATTTGTACGGCGTGCTTGCCAGTCGGTAATATTCGAGCAAGAATGCGTTTCCCGATAGCAATTTTGCGAAGGCACCCACGCTTCCAAATCGTATTGACGATATTTCGGCGCGCCCATATCACCGGTACAAACTTCCAAAACCTGATACGGCAATTCCAAATCCTGTAAAACTTCTTCTGAAATTTCGAGCAACTTTTTGTGCCACTTTTCACTCTCATTCACATCATTTTTACAAATCACAAACTGCTCGGTTTTGAAAAACTGATGCACCCGCACCAATCCACGTGTGTCTTTACCGGCCGCACCGGCTTCACGTCTGAAACACGGCGAAAATCCGGCATACAAAATCGGCAATTCATTTTCCGTCAGCATTTCATCGGCTCTGAGTGAATTTAAAATCAGCTCGGCCGTACCCGATAAATAAATATCATCCGCCGGCATATAATAAATTTCATCACGCGCAAACGGCAAATAACCTTGATTATACAATGGTTTTTCCTTAGACAACGCCGGTACCGTAATCAATGTAAAACCGTGCGCTCTTAATTTATCCATCACCAACATATGAATGGCAATTTCAAGCTGTGCCAAATCGTTTTTAATGGCATACGTGCGTGAACCGGAAACTTTAGCGATTCGTTCCATTTCACTCCAGTCATTAATTTCCATCAACTCAATGTGGTCACGCGGCGTAAAATCAAAATGCGGCAATTCGCCCACTTTTCGACGCACCACATTAGCGCTGTCATCCGGCCCGTCCGGACTTTCTGCACTCGGATAATTCGGCATTCTCAACATCATATCATTAAATTCGGCCTCAATCTGAGCCAGCTGTTCTTGTTCGGCCTTAAATTGTTCGCCAACCTCCTTACTTCTGGCAATAATCGCCGGCCGTTCTTCGGCACTTGCGGACTTAATGGAATTACTGAGCTTGTTTTTTTCTTCTGCCAACGCCTGTGATGACGTTTTCAATTTATTCATTTCATAAAATACTTTCAGTAATTCATCAACTTTTTCCGGCTCAAAACCCTTACGGCTCAAGCTCTTTTTCACCCAATCGGTGTTATCCGCAATAAACTTAATATCTAACATTTCATTATGCCTTAAAAAAAATTAAACCGTTTGAATTATACGACATCGGTTGCAAAATACAACATTTTTAATTGATTTTTCTACCATATTGCATTAACCTCGGCCTAAGTTTGTAAGGAGAACAAAAATGTATAAAGGCAAAAGTATTTTAACCGGCGTTAAACCAACCGGAAAATTACATATCGGCAACTATTTCGGCGCCATTAAACCCGCCATTGCAATGGGACATCAAGCCGAACGTTTCAACCTGTTTATTGCCGACTATCATGCCATTAACTTCATGAAAGATCCCGCGCAGTTGCAACAGGAAATTAAAGAAATTGCCTGCTCATATTTGGCTGCCGGCCTCAGTCCGGAAACCGACTATTTTTATCGCCAGTCCGATATTCCGGAAATCAATGAAATTACAACAATTCTTTATGCCTTTACACCAAAAGGATTTATGAACAAATCACACGCCTACAAAGCCGCCGTTGATAAAAATTTGGCAGAGGGCAAACCGCAAGATGACGGCATTAATATGGGATTATATACTTATCCGACCTTGATGGCGGCCGATATTTTAGCCATGGACACCGATATTGTTCCGGTGGGTAAAGACCAAGTTCAACATGTGGAAATTGCGCGCGATATTGCCGGCGCCGTCAACGCTTATTACGGTAAAGAATTATTGAAATTGCCGGAATATGTTACGGCACAAAATGTGGCGGTTTTGCCGGGTACAGACGGCCGCAAAATGAGCAAATCATACAATAATGTTATTCCTTTGTTTGAAGACGAGAAAATCGTTAAAAAAGCCGTTTATGCCACGGTTACCGATTCGCGCCCGTTAGAAGAACCGAAAGATCCGGAAGAAATCATTGTTTATCAAATTTATAAATGTTTTGCGCCGCAAGATAAAGTGGCAGAAATGGCAACAGGTTTGCGCGAAGGTAAACTCGGATACGGCCATTGTAAAGCCATGTTGCTGGATGCTGTTTTGGCTGAAACTAAAGCCGCTAAAGAGAAATATGATTACTATATGGCACATTACAACGAAGTTGCGGAACATTTAGCCGCCGGTGCCTCCAAGGCCCGCCCTTTGGCTCAAAAAACACTGGCCCGCTTAAAAGAAACCCTGTTCGGATAATCTCATTTTCCACTTTCTCTGTCATCCTCGTACTTTTTTCCTGTCATTACCCGACTCTTTTTTCCTGTCATTACCCGGCTCCGACCGGGTAATCTCTTCCCTCTTCCTCTGTCATGCTGAGCGTTCCACCGGAACGCGTGAGCATCTCCGAACTTCAGTTCGGCAAAAAATTGTCCTTTCCCGGCCTGTTTTTTTATTGTCATCCTCGTGCTTTTTTCTGTCATTACCCAGTCTATTTTTTACTGTCATCCTCGTACTTGATACGAGGATCTCTTTTTTCTCATTTATCTTCCTCTGTCATGCTGAGCGTTCCACCGGAACGCGTAAGCATCTCCGAACTTTAGTTCGGCAAACAATTGTCATTACTCAGCCTTTAAAAAAAGAAAACCCGACTTAATATGTTCTGCAGCGAGAACTAAGCCGGGGACTAATTCGTCATTAAAGGAATCACAGGATTCGCACGAATAGATAATTACTTCAATGTCTTGCTTTGCTCTGTGCGCTTAATTTACAGCGGTGATCTGATTCGTCTCATCATTCGGAGTTTAAAAGTTATACACTAACAAAAAAAAACGGAATTCACTCTGTTCTTGGAGCAGGCACTCAAGTGAAACCACAATACCTGCAACCGTTAAGCGGGAGATCTGATATATTTCATAAGTTAATAATGTTAAAAACTAAAAAAAATAAAAAAAATAATTAATTGTTAAAACTATGTATAACACACATAATTTATTTTGTCAACATTTTTTCTAAAAATTTTATAAATTAGTTTTGACTCTCAAAATTAATGCGCGGATCCACCAACGAATATGTCAAATCGCTGATGAGTTTCAGCACCAAACCAAGCAACGCAAAAATATACAGCGTGCCGAACACCACCGGATAATCACGCGTTGTTATCGCTTCATAGCCCAATAACCCCAGCCCGTTCAGCGAAAAAATCACCTCAATCAACAAAGAGCCGGTAAACAGCATTTTAATCAAAAGTGACGGAAATCCGGCAATAATAATCAACATGGCATTCCGGAAAATATGACCGTATAAAATCCGCCCTTCCGGCACCCCTTTGGCGCGCGCCGTCAACACATATTGCTTATTAATCTCATCTAAAAACGAGTTTTTTGTCAGCATGGTCAAACCGGCAAAACCGCCTATAACCATAGTCAAAACCGGCAACGTAATATGCCAAAAATAATCTTTGATTTGCGCCCAAAAGCCCAAATCCGCCCAATTATCACTGGTTAACCCGCGTAGCGGAAACCATTGCCAATAAATACCGCCGGCAAAAAACACTATAAAGAACACCGCCAGCAAAAACACCGGCATTGCCGAACCCACAACCACCAAAAATGACGTCACCACATCAAATTTACTGCCGTCATATTGCGCTTTTTTAATACCGAGCGGAATTGCAATCAAATAAATCAAAAGCGTGGACCAAAGCCCGAGCGAAATCGATACCGGCAACCGCTCTTTAATCAACTCCAAAATCGTCTTATCGCGATAATAACTTTTGCCAAAATCAAAACATAAATAATCCTTAAGCATCTTACCATAGCGCACATACCACGGCTTATCAAACCCGAATTGCTTTTCCAAAGCTTTTACCAAGTCTTCCGGCACACCTTGCGCCCCCACATATTTTGACGAACTGCTCGATGTGGTATTTGCCGTTGAAGAAGCACTCTGATTAACCTCCACACTTGAAGTAATTTGCGACTTAGCGTCGGTATTCATACCGCGATATTGCGCCAAAACATAGTCCACCGGCCCACCCGGTGCCAACTGAATAATAGCAAAATTAACCGTAATAATGCCCCACAAAGTCCATGGAATCAACAAAAGCCGCTTAAGAATATAACGCCGCATTATTCCTCCTTCGCCCACCAAATAAACGGCTGAAACCCAATTTTCAAATCCGTCTGCGGTTGCCCGAATTTATCCCAATATGCCACCCGCGAATAAGGTGAATACCACTGCATAATCATATAATTTTCATGCAAAAGCACCCTGTCTAACGCCTTCACATAAGCCACATAATCTTCCTTTTCCTGCGCCGAAATCACACCTTTAAGCAGCTCATCAACCACCTTGTTTTGAATACCTATCACATTATTGCTACCATTCATTCCGGCCGATTCGCTACCCCAATATTCGCGTTGCTCATTTCCCGGCAACTGCGACACCGGATACGACACAATCGCCATATCAAAGTCAAAATTATCCAACCTGTTTTTGAAAATATTCACTTCCAAATTGCGGAACACCGCTTTAATACCGATTTTGCGCAGGTTCTCAATATACGGCAACATCACTTTTGTAAAAGTTGCCCCATTTGCCGAATTGCTCAAAACTTCTACTTCCAAAGGCTCTCCGGTAGATAAATTAACCATCTTGCCGTCCTTAAAATCGTATCCGGCCTCTTTCAACAGTGCCACCGCTTTTTTCAGGTTAGGCCGAGCATTATTCATCTGCTCATTAAACGTTGGCTGATACGGCTCATCAAACACGCTTGCCGGCAATTCTTCGCGATATTTATCTAAAATTTGCAGTTCTCTGCCCTCCGGCAAACCGGTTGCTTCCATACCGGTATTGGTAAAATAGCTGAACAAACGCCGATATTGATTGTAAAACAGCTTCTCATTAGCCCATTCAAAATTAAACGCCAAATCCAGCGCCTTGCGCACCCGCTGATCCTTAAATTTATCGCGCCGAATATTAAAGGCAAAATTTTGCAACGTCGCCGGATTATTATGTTCAATCACTTCTTTTTTTACCTTGCCCGACTTAATCAGTTCATTATCATAACCGGTCATCCAAATTTTGGCGATATATTCTTCTCGGGCATCAATGTTGCCGGCAAACAATGCCTGAAGCGTCACCGTTGTATCCTGATAATAGTCATAACGCACTGTTTCGAAATTATAAAATCCGCGCCGCGTCGGCAAATCTTTGCCCCAATAGTCCGGATTCTTTTGCAACGCCACATATTTGTTCACTTGAAAATCACTCACCTTATATGGTCCGCTGCCAAGTGGCACTTGCAAGGTCGGTTTATCAAAATCGCGCCCGTCCCAATCTTTGGCCGAAAAAATATGGAATTGTGACAAAATCATAGGCAATTCTTTGTTATTACTGCCTTTTTTGAAGTAAAAACGCACTTCACGCTCACCGATTTTCTCCACCCTATCCACGTCTGCATAATACATCTTATATACCGGTGAACCCTTTTCCATAATGGCATTAAAACTGAACACCACATCATCTGCCAAAACCGGCGTTCCGTCAGAAAATTTAGCTTTCGGATTCAAAATAAAACCCACATACGACTTATCTTCCGGCAAATCAAACTTCTCTGCCAAAAGCGGATAAACCGTAAACGGATCATCAGTCGGCGAAAAACCAAGCGTTTCCATGGTTAAAGCCGGCACAAAACTGGCCGCCATCCCCTTAAAAATATACGGATTAAAATTATCAAACGTACCATAAGCCGGCAAAATAATCTTTCCCCCCTGCGGCGCCTTCGGATTCACATAATCAAAGGCTTTAAAATCAACGCCATACTTCGATTCGCCGTAAAGCGCAATCCGATTGGTTACTTTTGCCTGAGCACTGCCTACCCACAGCGCCAAACCTAATAAAAATAACTTACTTGCGGTAATTATTCTCATCAGTCCACCCGCCGAAAGGATACACTAAATCTTCTTCTTTTTCCTCAACAGAAGCAGGTTGTTCCACCGCCTCAGCCGCTTCAAACGAACTGCCTACAACGGCCTGAGTCGGTTGTGGCGCCGACTGTGACCTGAACGAACCGAAATCTGTTACATTGTTTACCGCCACCGTCGGCTCGGCATTTTGCATAACAGTTGCCGATAATGTAGCATCATTTGAACTTGCAAAAGCTGAAGAAGATATCGGCTGGTTATTATATGGATTATTTGTTGCCGCCATCCCGCTGACTGCCGTAAAAGCATTGTTATTAACGCCTGCCGCACTTGAAAACATTTCGTTACTGTTCACCGGTGCGGATACCGGCTCAGATGTTGATAGAGAAAAACGCGGTTCATTGCTTAATCCGAAATTAGCAAACGAAACATCCGTCGTGTTCTCACTGCCTTGAAAACTGTTATGTAACGCCTTGAAAAACGGATCCTGATCAGCTATTGACGGCGTTGGCTTTTCTTCTTTACGACCAAACAACTTAAAGCGTGAGAACAATGACGGCTTCGGTGTATAGGCAGGAACATCATCATCTTCATCATATTCTTCGTCATTTTTATCCACGTTCATAATTGTATTCTGCGCTTCCGGTTCTTCCATAGTTGCTAATTTCAAAACCGCCGCTCTATCCGAGGTTTTATACTCAGATTCGGCACTGGAAGTCACTCTTTCTTCACCCAACACGGAAAGATCCGATATACCTGCTGAAAGCGGTGCAATCAGCGAATAAACCTTACCGAGAACACCTTTTTCAACCATACTCAGAAAAATACGGTCACGATCGTGCTTTTCCAAAAGTTGCAACAAATTTTGATACCTTGAACAAAATTCCAACAATGTGCCGCGAAACACCTTGTCGCGATTAACTTTTTCACGCACCCAAGCCTCAAACGTATTTTGATTTTTTCCGGCCTCAACAACAGCCTTACCCAACGCCCAACGCTCACCGCGTCCCACTCGTTGCCAAAGCACCTCCAACTGTGCTGAAGAGGCAATATTGCAACGCTGAATAATCTCGCTCAATGCCTCATTCATATCATTAATCATCACATCAAACTTATTAATCACAAATCCATCTTTAATTTCATGCTCGGCATCAAGCATAACCCGAACCACCAAATCGGTATAATCCTGATTTTTCTGCAACTGCGTTAACAATTCTGACTGTTTGCGGCTCATCTGACGACTGCCCACAAACTGATTAACATAACCAAACACCATCCAAATTGTCAAAAGCGGCAAAAAGATAACCGAAAGCATTAAAAGCATCACTTCCGGACTTTGTTCCCACAAACTAACGGCTTCTAATTTAGAGCGCACAAACATAAACGCATAAATCAGCCAGCTGGCGGACGAAAAAACGGCCATAAAAAAAGCAAACATCTGCATCGGTATATCCTTTTTCTGATAAACACTATATATTTAGGCCAGTATAATCCTGAACTGCTTAATAAAACGTCAACATTCATCAACAACGGCAAAATAAAAACTAAACATTTTAAAAAAATGTGCTACACTCATCTCGCCAATATTTAAAGAGGTTATAATATGAGCGATAATGAAACAGTTATACTGGATTTTGAAAAAACCATTGTTGAAATAGAAGAAAAAATAGAGCATTTACAGTCTATTACCGACTCTAAAATGGATATGAGCGCGGAAATTAAAAAGCTGCAAAAAAGCCTGAAATCGAACATGGAAACGGTTTATAAAAATTTAAGTCCGTGGCAAAAAGCACAAATTGCGCGCCATCCGGACAGACCGCACTGCTTAGACTATATTAATGCTTTAATAGATAATTTCGTTATTCTTGCCGGCGATCGCCGCTTTGCCGACGACGCTGCCATGGTTTGCGGCATCGGCTTTTTTAAAGAAACGCCGGTTGTTGTTATCGGTCAGGAAAAAGGTAATGACTTGGATTCGCGCATAAAATACAACTTTGGTATGGCTAAGCCGGAAGGTTATCGCAAAGCGCAACGCTTAATGGATATGGCGCAAACCTTCAAACTTCCGATTCTCAGCTTTGTTGACACAGCCGGCGCTTATCCCGGAATTGACGCCGAAGCGCGCGGACAAGCCGAAGCCATTGCCGCTTCCATTGAAAAATGCTTACAAACCAAAGCCCCTATTATTGCCACGGTAATCGGCGAAGGCGGCTCCGGCGGCGCAATAGCCATTGCCACGGCTGACCGTGTTTTAATGTTGGAACATTCTATTTATTCCGTTATCTCGCCGGAAGGTTGCGCCTCCATTTTGTGGCGCTCTGGCGACAAAGCCAAAGAAGCCACCGAAGCACTTTGCTTAACCGCACAAAACCTTAAAAAATTCGGCATTATTGATGAAATTGTACCGGAACCTTTAGGCGGCGCCCACCGCAATCCGCAACAAACAATTGAAAATCTGCGTCTGGCTCTGGAAAGAAACTTGCAAGAATTGGTATCAACCGATTATGCCAAACTAAAAAAACAGCGCACGGCTAAGTTCATGAAAATCGGCAACCAATTTATCGGCGAAGAAAAACCTAAAAAGAAGAAATAACCCTCGCCTTCCTATACTGCCACACCGCCTCTCTTTTTATTGTCATTACCCGACTTGATCGGGTAATCTCATCCTCTTCCTCTGTCATGCTGAGCGTTCCACCGGAACGCGGGGGCATCTCCGAACTTTAGTTCGGCAAAAAAAGTCATCCTCGCACTTGATGCGGCATCTCATTCCACTCCCCCTGTCATTACCCGACTCTTTATTATTCTGTCATTACCCGACTTGATCGGGTAATCTCATCCTCTTC
>JAZNQW010000118.1:0-6179 GCA_045590435.1 Alphaproteobacteria bacterium
ACAATCCCCGCCACTGCCTGATGTGTATCAATTTCAAACTTCTTCTTCACATCTGCACCAACGGATGATTGCGCCGAAATCACATTTTTACTTTTAATCTTCATTCCGCCGTCTTTTTCCTTAACGTCATCCATATACAAACCGGTCAAATTGAATCCGACATTCGGCTCAATTTCCACCACATCAAGGTCATAATTTTGCCGCGCTTCTGTATCAAAGCCGTAGAAATAGTCTTTTGTAGAAGCCTTATAAGTTCTTTCTGCGCCCATGCGACGATAATGTCCGCGTGCCAGTCCGGCTTTCGGTTTAATCAACACCTGCAAATGGTCAGAGTTGAAAATCACCGGCATATAAACTTCGAAAATGTTATTATAACGCGAACCGCCGCCGTCATAATCGCTGTCCGAGCGAATAACGGTTGCACCGACACCGGCCCGCCAATCCGCAGCCACTGTCTCATCATAATAACCGTAAACCGCCGCCGTTTTATCATCATAGCCAACGGTTTCACCCTTACCGTCAACATCATAAGCGTAAGCCACGGCCCCAACTTTCATCCGTGCATTTTCATCAGTAGGCGTCATCAAATCATTATTAATTTCACGCCCCACAACCTTTTCCGTATCAAAAGTTTGCTTGGCCAAATTCGGCACCGTATCAAATCCGAATTCACGGGTTACAAATTGCCGATATTGTGCGGCATTACCGGCATTTTTCAGCGTGTTAAATACACTCTCGCCCTTGCCGGCATCGTAATTTTGCTGTAAATAATCGGACAATTGCATATTGAAGCCGGTCGTCAAACCAAACGGTTTCATTGTCATAACCACATTCGTATTTCCGGCATTGCTGGTTTGCTTTCCGGCATCAAACAAATAAGATTCCGAAATAACGTTAATACCGTTATCCGCACCAATAAACGTATCTTCATTAACATACGTTGTATCAAACCCGTTCTGAACAATACTCGGCGCCGCATAAACCGTACCCGTAAACGAATTTGCCGTATACGAACCGCCTTGTCCCACCACATTGGTTCCACTACTGTCCTCATTTCCGAAGTCTATGTCCTGACTCGGTGCCACAATACTGCCCGTATTAACTAATCGCACGGCTAGAGTGCGTGTACCGCCGCTAAATCCAAACAGTGACATTGGGCTGTAAGATGACATTAAGTTATTAGTCTGCGCACCATTTGCCGCCCAATCATCATCATTCGGCAAAGCCGGATCTCCGGTGAAAGTAGCAGCCGCATCTTGTAAAGGCTGAGTATCTGGATCGGTGCAAGTGCCTTGGGCACAATAAATTTTTAAATCGGATAAATTTGCTGTAATATTCGAACCATCAGGCACAAGTTTATCATCTTTCACAACCAACTGATAATTTTTTGTAACGTAAATAGCATAAGAATCTGTGGTGCCGGCAGCAATTTTTATTTCTCCGGTATTTGATATGGTAACTGGTTTAATATTCAAACTTTGATTATACATATCTTCAGACAAAAAGATGTTGATACCACGCGAATGGTTACCGTTAATCGTAATTGTTTTTTTGTTTGTTATAGATACCGGATCATAGGCAAAAATAGCTTGTCCATAATCCTGAACGGTTATTGGCATATCATTAGATACAGAGCTATATTTGGCAGCAAAAATACCATAAGAATAAGATGTTTCCCCTGTTTCGCTGTCATGAACACCATTGCCGACAGAAATATGCCCGCCACCCGAAGTATTTATAATGCTTGAATTGCCGGTCCAAATGCCAGCACCATTTTGTCCGACATCAATAACCCCGCTGTTTGTAACAGTGCTGCCTTCGCCAACCTTTAAGCCGTAAACACGCGTACTTATATTACCATCACCGACAATAATCTGTCCTTGATTTGTAGCAGTTGCATTATTTCCCATAATAATTGCCGAAGACATATTTCCGGCAGAAATTCTTGAATCTATGCTGGTGGTTAAAGTGCTTGTATGACCAGCTTCAACAACCTTTGAATTATCACCCACAGATAAAATTGCATAATTATTGATTGTGCTTCCGTCTGCCAATTTAATCAAAGTGTTATTCGTGGTATCAGAATTTGCCTGAATTGTGCCGTGATTATTAATTGTTGCATTTTGCAGACTATAAATTGCTTTACTATTGTTTCCCAAAGTTTCAATAACAGAATCTGTAGTCAAATTATTAACGCTAGAAGCTGTTCCAAGCAATAAAATTGCTGTGCTGTCAACGTCTTGAGTCGAAATCTTGCCGGAATTTGAAACGGTCCCGCCCTTTCCGGACGCTTGCCCCAAAGAAATGGCAGTGCTTTTAGCAGATACTGTTTGAATTTTACCGGTTTCACCGTTAGTTACTTCCACTTCAGCCCCACCTTTGATTGCAGTGCTGAAAAATTGCGTGTTTTCGGAATCTGTAGCACCGCCAACATTTTGTGTAATGGTGCCCAAATTGGAAACAGAACCTTTAACAATAGAAATAACATAGCTATCTTGCGTAATTTCTTCTTCGGTACCCCCTTCAGGTACGATGGAACCGACAGAAATTTCTGCTCCGGCATTATTCAAAATTTTAGTTTGGATTTCTCCAAGAATAGCGTAACTACCGCTACCTTTCTCCATCTTTATATTTTTACTATTGGTTATAGTAACCTCCGCAGTTGAGGTCGAATTTTGATCCGAAGCTACATAAATTCCCTTGCTGTCAATATCTTTACCTATAATATTTCCACTATTTTGTATATTGCTGCCTGTTGTTTCTATGCCGGTACTGGAATTTCCGGATAATATAATCTCTCCGGCATTTGTCACGGTTGTCACATTACCACTGCGAATTCCGGTACTACCGCTTTTCTCCATAAGGATTTGCCCCTTATCTTCACCGTTTGTAATTTGCGTTCCCGAATTGGCATAAATACCAAAACTGCCTGAGCCGTTAACGGTAATAGTTCCATTGTTAGTTATCGTGCCGATTTTATCACCGGCAATGGCATACCCGTTGGTAGATGCGGGAGAACCCACGGTAATATTGGCATTTTTAGCGTTTGTCACACTCAAAGTAGATGCCGAATCAAACCCGCGAATAGCATAAACATTACTACCGAGCACCGAAATGGTTTTATTGTTTGTAACCGTATTCGTTCCCACCGTATAAATGGCGCTTGAATTATTATTATAAGATTGAATAGTGTCATTGTTTTCAACGGCAACTTGTCCTTTGGCAAAAATACCGTAACTGTCCGTTTCACTGTAAAGATGAATTTTACCGTTATTGGTTATTTTTCCGGTTGCTGTATCGGTTGAAGAAATACCGTAACTCTTATTTGTTCCCAAAGTGCTTGTTCCCACATTGATAACGCCATTCGTATCATTAATGACATTGGTTGAACCGTCGGCAATAATTGCCGTACTTTCATTTTTGGTAATATCTATAGTGCTTTTGTTTGTAACCAAGCTGTCCTTGGCAAAAATACCATTACTGTTTGCATTATATAAATAGATATTTCCGTTGTTTGTAATTGTGCTGGCCAACTCCGTATAAATAGCATAACCCACTTCACTGCTTTGATTGTAATAATCAATAACGCCGTTATTTTGAATTTTTAAAGTATCCTGTGTTGTCGAACCGCCCGCGGCCGCGTAAATGGCATAACTGTTACGAACCGGTGCTGTACTCTGACCAACCGTAATATGCGCCCCTTCATTATTAACCACATTTACCGCACCGTTTAAATAAATACCATAAGTCTGATCCGTATAAATATTGATATTTGAAAGGTTTTGAATGTTCGTTTCATTGCCTAAAGTGTAAATACCGCCGCCGGCAAGCGAAGTCCAAACATTAATTTCACCGCGATTCGTTATTTCCGGAACAGTGGTTAAAGCCTCGCCGGTGGTATCCAAATAAATACCATAACCGTTAAATATCGGATTCGTGGACGAGCCAACATTAATAATCCCGCTGCTCAAATTTTGCATAGCAGACGCACCGCGCGCATACATAGCCATACTGTTTCGATTATTAATTTGAATAGAACCGGCATTCTGCATGGTACTGACGCCGAATGAAGCCATACCCAAAGAATTTTGAAAATCTGTTACAATTTTCGCACCGGCAGTATTAATCATTGCTGCATTTTGCGTGGAATTACTGGCCATTGCTATTGAACCGAGAGAATTTGTATAAATGTTTCCTTCGTTTGAAAGTAAAGCATTACTGTCGGTATTGCTTGCCAGAAACATACCCATTGTGCCGGTAGAGTTTTCGTTTTCGCTGGTTGAAATATTAATTTTGCCGCGGTTATAAGCCTTTCCTTCATCTGTTTCCACAGCCATTGCTGTTACGCCGGATGCTTCCTTAACGGTAATAGTGGCGCCCACATTGTTAAAGATTTGCTCGGTGTTTGAAGTTGTCGCACTAGTGTCTCCTGAAATCGAGCCGCCGGACGTATTTGTTGACGTATTTGTTAAAGTCTGAGCTTTTGTATTCATCACTGCAATTCCGCTGGTCGGCGTATAATTTTTAAAAACATCTGTTCCTGTCGCAAAAGCTGTAATAACCACCCCCGTCGGTGTTGCCGAATAAGTAATATCTCCGTAATTATGCAGTTCACTATATGCACCGCCGAAAACATGTGTATCACGCGCATTGTTATAAACATTGATATTTCCGCGGTTTTCTAATTTTGTGGCGCCGGAATAATCATTTTGCATTGCCATTGACTCATAAGAATAAATATCAATCGTTCCGGTATTTTGTAAATTTGTTTCAAAATTGCTGCCATATCCGTAAATAGCGATATTGTTTTTATAAGCGTTGCTTTGTCCTTCTTCAATCTGTTTACCTAATCTGATAGTGCCGGTATTTTTAAGCACACCGCCGTTAAACGAGGCCATAGCATAGCTGTTACTAACCTCTAAATTGATATTTCCACCGTTAATAACTTGTTGGTTTGAAGAAATCGAATCAGCTAATTTTCCCGTTCCTTTAACGGCCAACATACCGTAATTGACACGATTGTTGTCACCTGAAGCACTTAAATAAATAGAGCCGTTGTTATTTAAACTACTGCCATGTATTGATTGCATACCTGCCGCAACATTAACTTCCGTAGTTGTTCCGGAATCATTCAAATAAATGTTTATATTTCCGTTGTTTGTGGCTTGTGTATTGGCATCTGCACGCATACCGACAATACCGCCCAATCCGCTTTTAAGTGCGGTAGAATCGCTGGCCGTATAAACGCCGCTGTATTTTAAATCAATAACGCCGCTGTTCAAAAGCGTCACATTTTCGGCGCGATTAATATTCAAAGAACCATTGATAAAACCGCTGTCCAAATAACTTCCCATACCCACAAGCGAAACCAAAACGGAAGGATTTAACGAATCAACACCGCTGGCTGAAAGCGAAATTTGTCCGAGGTTGTTGGCTTTAACGGTTTTAGAACTTAAATCCGTTCCCACATTCAAAACCATTGCTTCCATACCCACCAAAGTGCCTTGTGCCGGTGATAAACTTTGATTTGCTGAGGCTTCGTCACCGGTTAGCCAATTTGAAAGCAAACCGCCTTGGCTAGGGGTGCTTTCTGAAAGTGTAAGTGAAGCAACGGCCGCACCTTTAATATCACCTTGATTTTCAATGATTGAAGCCGTATCCGCATACATTCCGATAACAGAATTTGCTGAAGTTGAGCCGGTAAAATTCAAATCAATACCGTTAGAACTGGTGCCGCTGATAATGCCGCGCCCTTGGTTAATTCCAGAAGAAGATTCGCTTGCTACCATACCAACAGACGCGTTTGAAGAAGTAACATTAATATAACCGCTATTAACCCCAGAACTCGATTTCGTCGCATCAATACCAATAACACCTGCACCAACTTGCAAAACCGTATTCGTTGCATTCGTATAAGATGCACCATTGACGGCTTTCAAAATCACATCCATATATTCGGTGTTTGATAACACGTTTGAAAGCAAATTAACGGCCGCAATATTAGTTGTGTTCTTACTGATTCTGCTTTGATTTACACTATTCGTAGCTACACCGCTTGTCTGCTGAACAACAGTGCTTTTAGTGGCGCTGAACGATCCTAAACTGTTATACGCTTCACCGCTGCTGCCGCCATTACCGCCTTTGCCGCCGCCATGGTGCCCGAGAGCAATGGCCAAGCC
>JAZNQW010000119.1:0-3536 GCA_045590435.1 Alphaproteobacteria bacterium
GTCTACTAAATTCGCCAAAGCTACCGCTTTTGCTCATTAAGTAGCCTTCGCTCGTCGTCAAAAAACAACATTTAGAGGTTGTTTTTTATTCTCCGACATACATGCCGATGGCGCGCGCAGCCTTCACATATGAACTGTTGGCATCTAAACCGGCAGTACCGGCGGCCACAACTTCATCCAAGCTAAACGATGTCACTACGCCGCGCGTAATTGCCACCATGCGGTCCGTCATACCTTGTGCCAGTAAATTAATCGCTTCGGCACCGAGCACAATGGCTAAACTGCGGTCAAATGCCGTCGGATTGCCGGAACGTTGAACATGCCCCAGCTTGGTCACACGTGTTTGAAATCCCTTATAATTTGCATTAATCAGTCCGCTTAAATAGTCGCCTATACCGCCGTTAATTTTTTCGCCGATCATATTTACGGCATTAGTCACTGCTTCACCGTTTTCGGTTTTAACACCTTCCGAAACCACAATTAAGGCGCTGGTGCGACCGGATTGCTTAATCTTTTCAAGTTTATTGATAATGCCTTGCAAACTCCAACGAATTTCCGGCACCAAACAAACATCTGCGAATCCGGCTAAGGCGGCATGCATGGCCAAATGTCCGGCATCGCGACCCATAACTTCCAAAATCAGCGCCCGATGATGTGAACGCGCCGTAGTCATTAAATCATCTAAAGCATTGGTGCAGATTTGGCAGGCAGTGTTAAATCCGACCGAAAATTCTGTCAACGGTGTGTCATTATCAATGGTTTTCGGAATACCGACCATTTTCACACCGGCCATGTGACAGTAATTGCTGACAATATTCATACTACCGTCACCGCCGACCACAACAACCGCATCTAAGCCAAGTTCGCGAACCCCTTCACCGAATCTCTTAGCCAGAACTTCCTGACTTTCTTTAACGCCGGTGTTCAGTGAACCTAAATATGAACCGGCCAAGCGCGGCCATGGTGTATCGGAAAAATTGCTCGGAGTTAAAATTTCATACGATAACGGTCGATTCGTTAAGCCGTCTGTGCCGTCGTGAATACCGTAAACCTCCCAACCGAATCCGGCAGCCGCATTAACAACCGACATAACAACAGCGTTTAAGCCGGCACAATCGCCACCGCTGGTTAAAATACCTATTTTTTTAATATTCGCCATCAAAAAACTCCGTTTAATTTTTAATTATTGCAATCAATTTAAAAATGATGTATACTCTTTACAACTTTGGTGCAAAAATTCCAGTAAAAAATGTAGTTAATACAACTTTTTTTGAAAGGGCCTTATAAAAAATATGACAACGAACGACAAGATAGCGAAGTTGCAGCTTGTGCTTTGTGAGCTTAAACTTGAACAACGTCATGTAAATACGGATATGGCAAAATTGCTTAAAAGCGGTAAAACGGTGGACTTTTTTCAGGCCAAGCGTTTGAATGCACAAAAAAGCAGCTTAGCTAAAAAAATCAGTCATGTTCAGGCCAATATTGATCCGAATATTATTGCCTAAAGTTAATTAAGTGCGATTTTTTGCTTGCAAAATGCAAATTCGTGTGTTACATAGTGTGCAATTTTAACAAATAAGAGATGCTGAAAAGAGGTGATTTTAAGTGGTTCAGGTAACAGTTATCGGTAATGACGTTAACCAATCTTTGAAGATTTTGAAGAAAAAGTTGCAAAGAGAAGGCGTTTTCCGCGAAATGAAATTGCGTCGCTGCCATGAAAAGAATTCTGAAAAGAAAGCACGCCGCAAAGCTGAAGCCATCCGCCGCTCGCGTAAACAAATGCGTAAGCGTCTTGATACAGAGGGCTTCTAAAAACCTCGTTTAATGGTTTACTACTTGAAAGTTTCTTCCCTTATGTACTCCTTTTGTACACCGCGTGAAGAAACTTTCTTTGTTTTAAACTCATTATCCGAAGTTTTTATTCTGAATAGGCGTTTCTTGCATACTTTTGTACACCGCGCGGAAGGTTTGCTACGTATATACGCACGTTAAATACTGCTTTAAAACTTAAACTCCAGTGAAACCACCTTTTCCCTTTACTGTCATCCCCGAGACTCCCTATTATGCCGTCATCCTCTGGCTCCCCTATTATACTGTCAGATCCCGGGGCCCTTATTATGTCATCCTCGGGGCTTAGCGCCAGCTAAGAGCCCGGAGATCTCAGCCGAATCATTTAACTGGTCTAAATCTTACCAAAGTTCCAAACAAAAGTGATTTTTATTTATTTCCCAAAAATTTTGTTTATAAAAAACCGCGCCATTCATAAATTGTTAAAAAAGCTATAGACAAAAATATTTTTTTATGATATCTTAACCATAATAGCAGTATAAGGCTCTTAAAAAGAGGAGATTTAGCCATGGCTGATAATGATGTTAATGATGAGATTTATCGCATTCTGGGACGCGGTAAGCCGTCGGAAGAAGATGCACAGAAAAATCCGAAATTAAAAGCGGATTGGGATAAAGCGCAACAGTTAATTAAAGACAACTGGAAAGACGGCGTGCCTGATGCTTTTATGGCTAAAGCATTTCCCAAATATGAAGATGCTATGAAGTTAGGCGGTTACGGTTCGGAGCGCGCTCAAAAATTAGCCAATATCGTAGCCGGATTAAAAGATTTTGATGAAAATAATCCGGAAGCCAAAATGCTGGATAAATTTATTAACGCCGATAATACCCCGAACGGCGATACGCCGGCAACGTATATTGCGCATCATGCCGTGGCGGCTCAAACAAAAATAGACAGTATGACTGACGATGCCGACAAGGCTGTAATGGAACCTCTTTTAAAAGCTCAACAAGAAACTTTGCAAATGTTGGCCAATAACGGTGCTGATTTTTCAAAAACCGATAAAAACAATCAGAATGTGGAGGATGTTGCCAAAATCGGACAACCGGAAGGCAGTTACTCCGGTGCAATTGATCAAAAATTTATCGATTTGACGCAGAATCAACAGCGACAACATCAAGATACCATTGTTGTTGAGGAAGCGGCTAAACGAGATGCCTCTCTTAAGGTGAAAGAAGGAAATGGTCAAACCAATATCGGCAATACGCCGCAACAGCAGAATTTGACACCGCAAGAAAAGCAAATGCCGAAAGAAGTGGTGGGTGACGTTAAACCGGAAGATCAAGAAAATGGTGGCGGCTCAGATGATTATCACGGACCGAAAATTGTTGAAAAAGACATCATCGATTACTTGTATAATGACGTCTTTATTTACTATCTGAATATGTTGGCGGATAAAATTATCGGCTACATTAAAGGAAAAGCTGACAGATTCGCCGAATATACCCGCAGAGAAAGTGCTAAAGCACAGAAATCGCGAAGTGATTTGCGTAACAGCCAATGCGACACGGCACGACAAAAATGCGTCAGTTTATTCCAAGATTCCGCACCGGAAATTACAAGAGAAATGGAAGAAGCAAACCGGCTTCGTTCGCAAGGTTTGCGCACTGTTAACGCGGAACTGCGTCAAAATATTGAAAGTGGCAGACCGGTTGACCAATGGACATTCCCGTCTTTGCAAGCACAAC
>JAZNQW010000120.1:0-9493 GCA_045590435.1 Alphaproteobacteria bacterium
TAGGCAAACTCTCTTGCCGAGTTCGAACCTTTGCCCCACTCAAAAACAACAAAACCACCCTAGCGGGTGGCTTTTGTTTTTGGCAGGGGCAGAAAGATTACTCCGCTTCGCTCCGTTCACTGCGCTCATCGCTTTCAGCGACCGGCGTTCTTTCGCACGCCTTGCGCTTGTAGGCAAACTCTCTTGCCGAGTTCGAACCTTTGCCCCACTCAAAAACAACAAAACCACCCTAGCGGGTGGCTTTTGTTTTTGGCAGGGGCAGAAAGATTCGAACTCTCGACACTCGGTTTTGGAGACCGATGCTCTACCAACTGAGCTATACCCCTAAATTTGGCTCATTTTCATAAGTCATATTGTTCATACACTTTTCCGGCGCATAAATCAAGTATTTTTTTTCAATCTTCTGCATTTTTTGCTTTTTCTCCTGCAAATATAAATGACAAACCGCTGCAAAAAATCGTCATCTACAATCTTGACTTCTGTTTAATTTTTTGTTACCTTGCCGCTGATTATTTATAATTGATAGTAGATTATTTTGCTGAACTATTATGAACAAGGATTAACAACCGAAGTTGATAAACCCAAAGCTCAGTAAAACCGAACACTCTTAGAGATAATCAGTTGCTTGTTGTTCCGCAAGACAGCTTAACAAATTTTACGCCGTTCGGAACCGGCGCGCCATCAAATCTGTAAATTATGGCAACATCAAATTCCCCTGTCTCTACCCGAATTTGGGATTTCTGGGTTAATCAGTTTAACTTTTTCGTATTTGTTACTTTCGGCAACCCGCTGTCAATGTTTGTAATGAATCTGCTCGCGCCGCGTCTGACGCACCTGTGGGCCAAAAACAAGACATACTTCGGTAGCCGCATCTATGCGTTTTACACTTCATTGGCACGCAAAATGCCCTTCCGTTGGGCCAAATGGTGGGTGGATCCGAAAGACGCAACCGGTTTGTATGAGTTTTCAACCAAACAACAGGTAGCCTTTTTCAACAAAGTGTCCCCAACGGCCGAAACATTTAACGCACTGCGCTTTGAAGCTGTTATCGCGCTGATAAAACAATTGTCCAGAGAGCAATTGTTTGAGCTACTGCCAAAGGTGCGCTTTTCCGGCAAGGTTCTAACCTATCTGCGTGAAGCCAACCGCTATGACATTTTGGAAGAATATATCCGCCACGGTGCACTTTGTATAGCTGCCCTCAATGATTTCATTGACGCCGTCACCAAGCCATATTCCGAAGCCAAAATTCATTTTTTGGAAAAATATGCCATACGCTACGGCTTAACATCTACAGAAATGGATAAACTGCAGCATTGTTGCACAACAGTAGATATCAAAATCTTGCAACGCGCCAATCTTTGCTACAAGCAGCGTCTCCAAGTGCGTACCTATTGCGGTTTGGTGAACGAGCAAGAAGAAAAGTGTTGGACCGAATTTTGCACCAACACCGAGTTGGAACCGGAAGCACAGGCCGAAATGAACTTAAAGCAATACAAAATCTTTGCCGGTCTCGGTAACCATCTGGCACCGGATGCCATTATTACTTTGCTGAAAAAGCCGGACGAAAAGTATTGGCAACAGATTTTTACCTGTGAACCGAACAACGGCTTAATTTGTGATGAAATTACAGATCTTGTGCTTAATTCACCGCAAATAAGAAAGGTTTACTTCGCAAAAAATCCGCATTAATCAAAAAGCCGCCCCACATCGGAGCGGCTTTTGCTATACGGCAAATATCCATTGAATAAAAAGATGACTTACATTTCCAACAACCATTCTAAAAAAAGTCATACCACGGCAAGCGTAGCGCGACCGTGGTATCTCGGCAATTTTCTTTTTATTATTTTAAATAAACGGCAACGGATAAATCGTTCCGCCGTTTTTCAACAAATTACCTTCATTACGTTGCAATTTAAATTCAGATTCTTTACCCAAATTGCGTTCATAAATATCACCATAATTACCAAGTTTGGTAATCACTTCTCTCAGCCAATTCGGTTGCAAATGCAAATTGCGCCACATTTCCGAATTATCGCCGAGCAAATTGCGCACTTCCGGATCCTCATTGGTGGCAAAATATCCCATATTTTGCATATTCATACCGTATTGCTCAGCTAATAAAAGGGCATTAAACACCCATTTTAAAGCAATTTGTAAATCCACATTGCCATATTTAACCGCCGCATACGTCGGTTGCACGGAAATTTTTACCGGCATCACCCGCATATTGAGCTGCGGCACTTCATTCTGCAATCCGTATAGCAACAAACCGCTGGCACTCAGCAATTGGCAACGTTTTAACAATAAAGCCTCGCGTGCCTGTTCAAAGCTGTTAAATGTCAAATATTTTATGCCGAAATTATAACGCGAATTATAATCTTGAAAATGCCGAAAATAATCGGAATCACCCGACAAACACATTCGTTTATCTTTATAATCGGCCAAATCTTCCGAACCCTCTTTCGGTGCTAAAACATACTGATAATCATAATATAATAAACCGGCATTCAAAACTTTATGCGCCGTTTCCAGCCGCGCCGAATATCCGGAACCGCTCAACATTACATCAATTTTTCCGCTGTCTAACGCCTGAACAACCTGCCCGGAAGGCACATGCACCATTTCAATCTTATCCATATCACCTAATGTAGCCTGCGCCACCACTCGACACAAATCGGCATCAATACCATGCCATATATTATGTTCTCTGTATGCGTAAGATTTAACTTGCAGATTCGTACCACAACGAACCACATTACGTTTTACAATACCGTCAACCGTGCTGATTCGTTCTAAATTCAGTGCCGGTTGCGGCGGTATCGGCGGATATGCCGTATATCGAGGCATATTCTTAACTTCCACTTCCGCTTGAGCTGTATTGATTAATCCCAAAAACACCAAAAATATACTTAAAAACACTTTCATTTTGCAAACTTTCGCGTTAAAATAAATCAACTTTATGATCATAGTATAGGATTTGAAATGAAAATAAAATCTTTTTTACAACTTATTATACTGTTTTTCGGCATTTTTTGCTTCAACATAACTGAAGCAAAGGCTCTGACATCTGCCGAAGCACAATCATGGGCACAACAAAAAGGTGAACAAATATTACAAATTTTATCATCCCCGAGCAGTCCGCAAAAATATACTGAACTAGATAAAATTTTAACTCAAGACATTGATCTGAATCATGCCGCAAAGTTTGTCGTCGGTAAATATTGGCGACAAATGACTCCCGAACAGCAAGCCGAATATGTCCCTTTATTCAAACGCTATGTTGCCGCACTATACAAATCCGTACCGCTTGATATTGAAACCGATTCCATTCATTTTCAAATAGATAAAACCATAACAACATCAAACGGGGTTGAAGTTTGGTGCACCATTTTTGCCAAACAACTTGAAAAGGCGGTTGATGAAAAATCCAAAGGCGGCATCAAAGTTCTTTTTATTCTGACAGACGCTAACGGCTCAATTCAAGTGCGCGATCTGAAAGTGGAAGAAAGCAGTTTATTACTGTCTTATCGCGACCGCTTTTATAAAATGATTCACGAAGATAATGATGACGATATAACCTGGTTTTTGGAAGACTTAACCACGATTACGCAAGACACCGAAGAAAAAAATGAGCAAAAATTAGACCTGCAATAAATTTTTCGGTTGAATTTACCGCGTAAGCTCATTATGATATGCGGCAGTGAAAATAAAAAATGGATAATACACAATGTCAGATATAAAAGTAAGATTTGCGCCGAGCCCGACCGGCTTTATGCATATCGGCAACACTCGCACGGCGCTGTTTAACTGGCTCTTGGCCAAAAAACTCGGCGGCAAATTTATGCTCCGTATTGATGATACCGATACGTTGCGCTCTAAAAAAGAATATGAAGATGCCATGCGCGAAAGCCTTATATGGCTTGGATTTAATTGGTGCGAAGAGGCTCGCCAATCAGCACGCTTTGCCCGTTATGATGAATTGCGCGACAAATTAATGCAAGAAGGCCGCATTTATGCTTGCTATGACACGCCGGAGGAACTGCAAATCAAGCGCAAACGTGCCATGGCTAAAGGGCAGGCGCCAATTTATGACCGCCAAGCGCTACACTATACGCCGGAAGATATTGCTCGCTTTGAGGCAGAAGGTCGCAAACCGCACTATCGTTTTAAGCTCAATCCGGGCATTATCGAATGGAACGACATTGTTCGCGGTCATTGCCAATATGAGGCTGAAAAGCTCAGTGACCCGATTATCATTCGCGAAGACGGCAGTTATTTGTATCACTTTCCGTCTTGCGTTGATGATTCTGATTTCAGCATTACCCATATCGTGCGCGGTGAAGACCACGTAACCAACACCGCCGCACAAATTCAAATGTTTGAAGCTATCGGCGGAAAAGTACCGACTTTTGCCCACCTGCCGCTTTTAACCGGCACCGAGGGCAAACTTTCCAAACGTTTGGGCAGCTTGGGTGTGCGTGAATTAAAAGCCGAAGGCGTTGAAGCCATGGCAATTTGCTCATTTTTAGCCAAACTCGGCACTTCTGACGCCATTGAGCCTTATTACTCGCTTGATGAATTGGCGCAATCGTTGGATTTTGCCAAACTCGGCCGCTCGCAACCTAAATTTGATGAAGAAGAGCTAAAGCATTTCAACACCAGATTTGTGCGCAATATGCCATACGAATGCGTTAAAAACCGTGTCAATGTCAGTGCCGATTTCTGGAACAAAGTTCGAGCAAATTTAGATATTGTTGCCGATATTGAACTTTGGCACAACATTTGCAACAACGAGGTTACACCGATTATTGAAGATAAAGCTTTAACCGATTTAGCCGCTTCTTTGTTGCCGCATGAACCTTGGGATGAAAACACTTTTAACGCTTGGCTTAATGAAGTAAAAGCGCAGAGCGGCAAAAAGGGCAAAGAACTGTTTCATCCGATTCGTAAGGCTTTAACCGCGCTTGATAACGGACCGGAGTTAAAAACTCTGTTGCCGCTGATCGGCTATAATAAAGCCAAAGCGCGTTTGCAAGGGCAAAAAGCATAAAATAAAAAGTCATCCTCGTGCTTGACACGAGGATCTCGGCTATATAAAAGGAACCAACATGACACAAATTTATTTACACAACACCTTAAAAAACCGCAAACAGGAATTTACACCGATAGATGGAAATAACGTACGCATGTATGTTTGTGGCCCGACTGTTTATGACAAAGCCCATCTCGGCAATGCCAAAACACCGGTGGTTTATGATGTTTTGTATCGCCTTTTGTGCCATGTTTACGGACGCGATCACGTCACTTATGTTTCCAACATTACTGATGTTGATGATAAAATTTTGAACAAACATAAAGAAACCGGCAAACCAATCCGCGAAATTACCGAACAAACCTATAATTGGTATATTGAAGATATGGCAAAATTAAACGTGCAGGCGCCGAATTATCGTCCGCGCGCCACCGAATATATTGCCGATATGATTGAGCTGGTTAAAAAACTGCTTAAAAACGGCCACGCTTACGAAGCCGACAAACAAGTGCTGTTTGATGTTGATTCCATGCCGCAATACGGCACATTATCCGGTCGTTCCATGAAAGAAATGCTGGCCGGCGCCCGTGTTGAAGTGGCCGAATATAAGAAAAATCCGGCCGATTTCATCTTATGGAAGCCGTCCGATGCCGACCAACCGGGGTGGGATAGTCCGTGGGGTTACGGCCGACCGGGCTGGCACTTGGAATGCTCGGCCATGAGCTCTAAATTGCTCGGCAACGATTTTGATATTCACGGCGGCGGTTCCGATTTGATTTTTCCGCACCATGAAAACGAGCTGGCGCAGTCTTGCGGTGCCTTTCCGGGCACGCATTTTGCCCACTATTGGGTACATACCGGCATGCTGATGATTAACGGCGTCAAAATGAGTAAATCACTCGGCAATTTTTATACTGTTGATGAAATTTTGGCCAAATATCCGGCTGAGGCACTGCGTTTGCTGTTTTTAACCACACATTATCATCAACCGTTTAACTTCACGTTTGAAGGACTGGAACAAGCAAAAAGCATATTAGATAAATTCTACAATGCTTTATTAAAGAATGCCGACGTACCGGCCGCAAAAGCCGAGCCGAGCGAAAAATTAATTGCCGTTCTGGCTGATGATTTGAACACACCGCTCGCGCTGTCATATTTACACGAGGACGTTAATCTCCTCAACAAAGCCGAAACCGCAGAAGAAAAAGCACGCGCCAAAGCGCAGTTTTTAGCCGATGCCGAAATGCTCGGCCTCATGTATAACGAACCACAAGCATGGTTCAAAGGTGCAGATTCTGCTGATGAAACGGCTGAAATAGAAGCCCTCATAGCGCAACGCGCCGAGGCCAAAAAGAATAAAGATTGGGCCACAGCCGATGCGATTCGCAACCAACTAAAAGAGCAAGGTATCATTTTGGAAGACGGTCCTACCGGAACCACATGGAAACGCGCTTAAACGCCTTACTTTTATATCGGCATCTTTTTTATCCGAGTCGTTGCTCCGTCAAAATTTTGTTGTACAGTAGAGAATATCTTTCCTGTTTTGTTTTTTTGACAATCTATTTTCTCGTTAGCTTTCAAAATTTTCTGAACTTTACGAAACTCGCGTTCCGGTGCCACAGTCGGTAATTCCTGATGCCTTTCCACCGGACATTTTTCCAAATATATCTCTGTAAATGCCGTTCTGACAGCATCCAAATAACACATTTCGGCAAAACAATTAAACACCTTCTGTGTTGCGGTTTTAAAAGCCAAAACATCTGCCACATTTTCCGTAGATTGCATTTGGCGAAACACCTTAAATTCTCGAACAAACGTTTTATAATCAATTAAAAAGTTCCTAAGCAAAATCAACAACGCCTCGTTATCGCTCATAGAAGCTATTTTCAGCACAAATTGCTGCAATGCACGCAAATAGGCATCTCGAGATTTACGTCCTTTAAAAACTTTGCTTTCAGCGTAATCAGAAGGAATACGATCTTTAGCCAGTAAAATTTCAACTGCTTCAATCAGATATTTTTTCAAAAGTTGTTTATTCTTCCAAGACCAGAGATTCCATCCCGAAAAATGCCGCATAACGCGCCTGTAATATGCGCCAAATTCTTTAACTGAAGCAATAGACCAAGCCATAGTATTATTTTTTTGATATTTCCGAAGTTTTGCCAAACATTGTCGATATTGCTTACCGCTTACCTCCACTTGCGAAGCAAAATCCAATGGCATCAACATAGCCGTTAAACGTTGTTTTTGCGCACCTTGCCTATTCGTCAGCGGAATACTCAATAAACTGCATAACTGGTTTATTTCTGTAATATTGTTCGGAATAACAACATTTTCCGCAAAATCATGCTTATATGTCAGATATGCTTCAATAACCTCTTTTTGTTTTGCATCAGAACGTGCCGCTTTAATAATCTTCTTAATTTTAGAAGCCGACATAAGATATAAAGCTAGATTATTATTTGACGGCACAAAAACACCATTTCCTTCCGCATCAAAACTAAACTGAAAATCAATCTGATTAAAGTTTTTAAAATTCGGATGCAAAAAAGATTGTTCTAATGCATATTGTAAAAATTGAATATCATTCATGCCGCCCCTCTTAACCCCATAAAATACGCTAAAACTGTTATCATTTCGTTAATGAAAGCGGTGTGCATAATACTTATAAGCATTGAATTTTATAAAATTATATGCTAGTTTATGGAAAAAATTTGAGACTATAAAAACGGAAAGGGTAAAAAATGTCACAACAAGCCAGATATAACGGAAAGGAAAGCTGGGAAGAATGGCGCCAGACATGGCAAAATGAAGAAAGATATAATTTCAGAACCATTGAAAAAAAATGGCAACAAATTTGGGAAGACGAAAAAGCATATAAAGTTGGAATTGATTACAACAAAGAAAAATTCTATGCTTTGGTGGAATTTCCATATCCGTCCGGTGCAGGTTTGCACGTTGGACACCCGCGATCCTATACGGCACTTGATGTGATTTCACGCAAAAAACGTATGCAAGGATATAATGTATTATACCCAATGGGTTTTGATGCATTCGGCTTGCCGGCTGAAAATTACGCCATTAAAACCGGCGTTCATCCGGCAGTTTCTACCAAGCAAAACATTGAAAACTTTACCCGTCAACTCAAATCTTTGGGCTTTGGTTTTGATTGGGACAGATGTTTTAACACCTGTGATCCGGAATATTACAAATGGACACAATGGATGTTTTTGCAATTTTTCAAACATGGTTTAGCCTATAAAACTAAAATGGCCATTAACTGGTGTCCGTCTTGCAAAGTCGGTCTAGCCAATGAAGAAGTGGTAAATGGTCACTGTGAGCGTTGCGGTGCCGAAGTTGTACGTCGCGATAAAGAACAATGGATGCTTGCAATTACGAAGTATGCCGACAAACTGATTAACGATCTGGAATTAGTTGATTTTATTGACCGTGTTAAAACCACTCAAATCAACTGGATCGGCCGTTCCGAAGGCGCTGAGTTGGAATTTGAATTAACTGACAACAACGGTAATAGCCTTGGTAAAAAAATGGTAATTTATACCACTCGACCGGATACAATTTTTGGTGCAACTTATACGGTTATGGCGCCGGAACACCAATTTGTTAAAGAATTGATGAATCAATTTGAAAATGCTACCGAAGTTCAAAGTTATGTAAATGAAACCGCAAAAAAATCGGAATTACAACGCACCGCAGATACCACTAAAACCGGTGTAGAGCTCAAAGGCATTAAAGCGAAAAACCCTTATACGGACACACTCATTCCGGTGTTTATATCCGATTATGTTTTAACCGGCTATGGCACCGGCGCCATTATGGCGGTCCCGGCACATGATCAACGCGATTATGACTTTGCCAAAGTGTTTAATCTGCCAATTATTCAAGTTTTAGCCGGCGGTGATATCTCAAAAGAAGCATGGGAAGAAGACGGTATCCATATTAATTCCGGTTTTATGGACGGTATGGATAAAAAAGATGCAATGGCAGCAGCCATTAAATATGCCGAAGATCACGGATTCGGCCATGCCAAAGTTAATTTCAAATTGCGTGATTGGGTATTTTCACGCCAACGTTATTGGGGTGAACCAATTCCAATGGTTTATTGTGAACACTGCGGTTGGCAACCAATTCCGGAAGATCAATTACCACTAACTCTGCCGGATGTACCTGATTATCGTCCGAACGATAATGGCGATTCTCCATTAGCTAACGCAACCGAATGGGTTAAAACCACCTGTCCGAAATGTGGTGCGCCGGCACGCAGAGAAACAGATGTTATGCCAAACTGGGCCGGTTCATCTTGGTATTTCTTACGTTATTGCGATCCGCATAATGATAAAGAATTTGCTTCACAAGAAGCTCTTAAATATTGGATGAATGTAGATTGGTATAACGGCGGCATGGAACATGTAACCTTGCACTTATTATATTCGCGTT
>JAZNQW010000121.1:0-8484 GCA_045590435.1 Alphaproteobacteria bacterium
CCGGATTTATTTGACGAATGGTAATTATTGTTGTATAAGATGAAAAAAATTAATAAAGGAGATATAACAATGAAAGATTTTTTACTTAAAAAGAAATGGGTAGGCTTTTTTGCCATCTTAATTTATTCACTGATTGTTTCGGCTTATGTTTCCGGCACAACCAAAGAAGCCATTGTCCGCTATGGTCCGACGGTAGCTGCGGAAATTGAGTACTTTTTGCCGATTACTATTGAAAATGGTGAAATTGTTGAACCGAAAGATACTATCATCAGCAAAACCTACGGCGAAGGTTGGCAATCTGCAAATGTGGTGTTAGATACGCGTGTTGATCAATTTGAGCCGTCATCTTTACAAGGTCAGGGTTTCTATGTAAGTCGTCAATATATTTATACCGTTACAAACAATGAAATTAAAATTAAAAGCTTGAAAGATATGCCGAATGCTACCATCGACAAAGAGGTTCTGGATTCTGTTTTAACTTACTTGGAAAAGAATGCCAGTCGCTACATTTTCCCATTCTTGTTCTTTAGTTTCTTAATTGGCGCATTAATAGGTATTTTGCTGTATACGGTTGTTATGCACTGGCTGATGGCTATTGTTTTCAAGGTCAATTTCGGTCACACACTGCGCATAAACACCTTAAGTTATGTTGTTTTATCTTTGCTTATTTTATTTACCACTTTAAATTTAGGCATTCTGATGACTTTTGTTTTAATGCTTGGTATTAACTTTGCTGTTAACTATGCCATTAAAACAACAGAATAATCCAACGTTACTTATAAAAAAACTTGAAAAACGCTTTGCTTGACAAGGCGTTTTTTTATATTTGAAAATGATTAATGCAAATCTGTGAATTGCGTTTTGGTTTATATATGTAAAGAAGTTTACACCCCAAAATTATCACATAATGATGATGTTTGAAGCAATAAAAAAATAAATGATGATATCTTTCCAACCACATTTTCATTTTTGACATTCACCGTTAAGAGCTAACTTTTAGTATTATTAACTAAATATGTCAATCATAAAGTGCTTAAAATAATCAATTATCTGATTATTTTATCCATCTGCAAAAATTATATATGTGTATTGTCTAGGTCACTTCGGTAATGGCACGCTGGTTACCCATACGCTGAATCTGTACCACATGCAATTTGCGTTGCATTTCGTCAAGCGTTTGTTCCACATTCACTGCACCGTTGGTCGAGGCCATAATACGTTTAATAAATTGCAAATAAGCCTCTTGCGCACTCTCGGCGTGAATAGTGGCAAAACAGTTATCGTGACCGGAGCCCATCAGCTGCCAAATACCACTGGCGTTACTGGTTGAAATTTCGCCGCCGATAATGGCATCCGGTGTGAAACGCACCACCAAGTCGATAATGCCGGAATAATCAATTTTGTTGGTTTGGTCGGTACGAGACATCACGAGGTGAACACGATTTGGATGCGGCACAATTAACTCCCGAGTATCCTCTACTGTAATAATGCGTTTATGAATATCCAAAATTTTCAGTAAATTATTTAAAAATGTGGTTTTACCGGTTGAGGTTGCACCAGAAACCAAAATATGTTCACCTCGCTTTATATACAAGAGCAACCTTTCATACGCATCATCCGGAACCTTAATATCCTTAAGCGGATTCAGCTTCATTAAGGCTTGCCCTTGTTTCATTCCGTAATCTTCAAGCCCGAATGCCACATCATCAGAATGCAAACGAATAGCCAAGGCAATGCCTCCGGTTAAGTCGTCTTCATCATACATGACATTACGCCCGCAGATTGCGGAAAAACGGTGATCTCCCGGAATTGTGGCATACACAAACGGGGAGCCTTGAAGCGGATCAAAACTGATTTCATAAGTATTAGCTATGATATACAGTAAATCCGTTAAATATTGTTTTGATAATTTTTCATCTTTATACATTACCCACGGATATGCGCGCTTACCGCGCATTCTGAGCCAAATTTGCCCCGAGCGATTGATGGCAACCTCTTCTAAGTTATCTTGGGTATACCAATAAGACAGAGGTCGTAAAACTGATTCTAAAACGGAAAAATCACTCATCTAAACTTCCTCCTATAGCAAATCAGGTACGTCATCAGAACCACTGTTGGTTGATGGCGGGATTGGTTGTGACGTTGTAGACGGCGGCACTTGTGATAGCGGTCGTGAATTTCCGGAACCGCTGGAATCCACAAGTGAGGACGACTTCCTTGTTCCGCTACTCGACACCGGTTGAGGATTTTCTTGTTGTCCGCTATATACTACATTATTACCGCCTTGCGGTGCATTGGTCGGTTTATTCAAAAGGCTATCCCCTCCCTGACCTTCTACAATATCGACTCGTTCGTCGTTTCGTTTTTCACTGTTAAGCCATAAATCTTCGTTCGGGAAAATAATAATTCTCGTGCCGGCCGGAATATAGGTTACCGATCGAATGTTCATCTTAGATTGTAATATTTCATCAAAAATGGTATCCATTTTATCAATAAAGCTCTGACGTGCATCTTTAGCTGCCTGACTACGCGCCGACTCCGTTGTTTCGCCGTTGGAAGAGGTTGTTTCCCCGCTACCCGTTGCCGTAATATAAGCTAAACCGCTTTCTAAAGCCGTGGTTAACAACGGCATAGAATAACGTTTCAACAATTGCTGATCCAAATAGCCGATGGCTCCGGAACGTCCCTGTGCATCTGCTGTTTGAGCACCTCCAAATTTGAACTGAGAACCATCCGGACGAATTAAACGATTCCATTGTATACCGATTTTAACTGCTCCGCCGCTATTACCACCGGAATCACCTTCACCGCTCATCTGACCAATAACACGAGAACCGGCCGGAATGATAATATTACGCCCTTCTTCGGCATAAACATTTCTTTCCACAATTGCTGTTACCGGAATACCGGCATTAAATCCGTCGGAAGCGTACACTGAACGCGCCAACACCGCAGGAATTGGCTTATCTTGTAAAATCATCTGGCTCATATCCACACGCCATGTTGAAACATTTTTACCCACACTCGGCCAACCATCTTCTTCATAACCGGTAAAGTTAGAAGGTGAACTGGTACTGTGTATTTCCGTCATTGCCGAAGCCTCACGATATCTGTTTTGTAACTGCGCCAATGCCTGTTCACGTACCGGGTCATAGCGTTCTCCTTGTCCATAACCACCGCCTGGTCCCAAATTTGAAGGCTTTGAACCGATACCGTATTGATTACCGCTACCAAATGCATTTGCTGGCACAAACATATTCTCCGCCGAAATCCGTTTTACTTCTTCAATGCCTATCGGATTATGTTCCATATCCACAATAATGCCATCAGCCGTGCGATATCCCACCTGCTGTCCGGACTCATTCTCTACACTGTCGTCATCATATATATTACCTATTATATCCCCGTCCGGTGTTAACGCAATTCCGACCACTTTACGGTTAAAGGCTTGCGGCTGCGAAGGAATTATATCTTCAACAGACGGCTCGACCGTTTTCTTCTTTTTCTTCTTAGTTTTGGTTGTGCCGGCCCATTCTGATTTTTTCTTCGGTTCTTCCGTCAATTCCGCCTTTGGCGTGTAATATTGTAATGGCGTTGCGTGCGCAATTTCTGTACCGCTGTCTGTTAAAATGGCACCGGATTCATTTAAATATCCCACATTCTTTCCATCGAAATCTGTCACATTACCATCTATATGTAAATCACCGATGGCCGTATTATTTACGTCGCGCACAATATAATCACGATTGCCGCGTGCCACAACATTACCATTACGATCAACCACAAAGCCACGATCCATTTTTCCCAGTTTACTGCCAACCGGACTTAAAACCGTGCCATCTTTGGTTAGATAACCGTATATAGCATCATTTTCATCATAAACATAGAAATCATACAGTGCAAAACCTATAATTTCATCATTATTCTGAACGCTGCCGTCAAAGCTGACTTTACCGATTAAATCACCTGACGAATTATAAACTTCCCCTGAGCTCTGCACTAAACCCAAAAAGTTGTTGGTTTGGTCATAAGCCACCGCATATTTCATGGCATTACCCAAAACGCGT
Organism: Alphaproteobacteria bacterium; assembly: GCA_045590435.1. GTDB lineage: Bacteria > Pseudomonadota > Alphaproteobacteria > RF32 > CAG-239 > RUG410. The sequence goes on from JAZNQW010000121.1 coordinate 4,068, forward strand.
TGCGATTTTGATACCACGTTGCCATTCGGCTGTGTATAACCGATTTTTTCATTTTTATTATTCACCACCTGACCATCGGCCATAATATAGCCGATTATATTACTCTCAAAATCCATTACCGGATTTGGTTCAATAACACCGTATAAAACCTTTTTATTTTCATCCATAATACGCCCACGCTTATCAGCACAGCCCAAAACTCGACCATTGGCGTCAAGTCCTTGGCCTGAACTGATTGTGCCGGCAAAATGGCCATCAAAATCAATCAATCCACTATTAAAAGATGTGTATCCGATATAACTGCCCACATCAGAAACAGCCTGTCCGTTCGGCAACAAGCGCCCGATCAAAACATCTCTGTTATTAATGATATCACCATGACCGTTTACGCTGCCAATCGGTGTGCACTTATCATTATATACAACTGCAAAAGGAATCATCTTGCCGATGATATTCTGATTGTTATCTTCAATGTAATCGCGATATTTGACCCAACCTAATGAATTATTGTTTAAATCAATTACTTCCCCTTCGTTCGTTGCATAACCAATCAAATCACCACCGGTGCTCAGGGCAATTGTTTTATTGGCACTAAAACCGATTATAGGCATTAAACTTTCGGCATCTTGCCCTGAATTTCCGGATACGTAATCACCCGGAATAATTTTATATGCCGTCTGACCGCCACTGTCGGCAATTAAATTGCTCTGCCACGGTGTTCCCAGTTTTTGCCCATTCCAATTCAGCGCATAAACAAATGGTATCATATCACCCGTATAGCCTTCTCTCCCGATTAATGTGCCGCTTTGCGTCAATTTCACATCACTGTCGGCGCGGTATAAATTACCGTTCGGCGTAATATATGAGTATAACTGACCATTCAAATTATAAAACGCTGATAAATCATAACTGCGACCAATCACCTTATTATCGGCGTTTAATAAATATCCGAATGGTGAAATTTTTTGTGTCTCAGCTCCGTCTTTTATTCTGGCATCAAAATCCGCACTACCTAAAACTTTATTGTTTTGATTAATCGCGAACATACGACCTGTTACGGCACCCATCATTTTTCCGTTACTGTCATAAGCATAACGACCTTTCATCTGACCGATAGAACTTCCGCCCAACGATACCACCGCACCGTTAGCCATCGCCTGTCCGCGCAAATTTGCCAAAACATCAAACACCGGACCTGTTTTTACTAAAACACCTATTTGAGTGCCAAAATTATCATAGATATAGCCTCTGGCACCGACGTAACCCTGCACTTTGTCGCCGCGCACAATTTGTCCGCCCAATATCAAACGCCCTAAATAACGGCCATTCTTATCATTTGCCGTTGCCGATAAAGGCACGGAAAAACCAATCACTTCATCTTTATCATTAACAATGTTGCCATCCGGTCTATAATAACCGATAGCACGCTCCCCTTTGCTAATCACGCCGTTATATGAAACAATACCCATATATTTTCCGGCCATATCAAAGGCATACGAGGTACTTACAACACCACCGATAATTTTTCCTTGTGTATCATACACATAGCCGTTGGCATGAATGTTGCCGATGTCTTTACCTTCAAAATTCACCACTTTACCGGAAGGTGAAATACTTCCCATAAAGCGCCCATCCAATGATACCACCATCTTGGCTGACATCAATCTACCATCTAAAATATAACTGTCGCCCGATTTTTTATAAGCATATCCGTCTGCCGTAACGTAACCGATTTCTTGTCCGTCCAAATTTATATATGTGCCGCCACCGGTCACACGCCCCACTGTTGTGCCATCTGCCGAATAAACCAGTCCCGGATATAAAACCGCACCTATCACTTCTTCATTTTGATTTACAACTAAACCGTTCGGTAAGGCAAAACCCAGCGTATTGCCACTCGGACTACGCACCACACCATCCGTATGAATTTTACCGAGCAACCGATTATCCATACCAATCACAACACCTTGCGGTACTACACCGCCGATTATTTTATCTTCATCATCCGTAATTAAACTGTCGGCCGTAATATAACCTATATTTTCGCCATCCGGACTAATAACCATACCGGTAGAAATAACCTGCCCTAAAGGCTTTCCATTGAAATCAATTGCCGTAATTTCCGTAGCGTGCGCCGTTTGCATCAAACAACCACTGACGATCATAACCAGAATTTGATTGATATATCTTTCAACCTTCTTCATTCTTAATTCCTCCGATTTCTGGCCACTTCCGGCAAACTATAACCCGATACATGCTTATCCGTATCCACAAATGAACCGTTGCTCTTAATATATCCGACAACATGATTTGCATTATCCACAACTTTGCCATCTATCGACAACCGTCCTATATATTCGCCATGATTAGATAACACCGTGTGTCCTACATTATAAACGTGCCCGATAATATTGTTCTGCAAATCAACAGCCAAACCATCTGTAATCACTTGCCCGACAATATTTCCGCGCCAATATACTTTGCCGTCAAATCCCACACGTCCTTTCACACTGTCGTCATTGCCAATTACCAGTTCTCCATTTACTACTTCGCCCAACAACTTTCCTTCATTACTAATCACCTTGCCGTCAGACAGAACGCGCCCGTTAATAATCCGACCGTTATCCATAAATTGACCGGTTGGCAACACCACACCTATCAGTTTACCGGAGAAATCAATCACAAATCCGGTTTGCAACGGCACAATACTATTCGTTGTGCTTCCCCCCGGCAATAATACCGTTAAATATGATCCGCTTCTGCTCACAACAACACCATGGTCATTCGAGAAACCGATATAGTTGCCTAAAACATCAACCATTAATGATTGCGGCAACACTTCGCCGATAATTTGTTGATCTTGTATCACATGACCATCCGGCACAATATTTCCCGTATTTTCACCCTTTTTATATTCCCTATTTCCGGCATTAATATCTTCCAGCTCAATCACCCGACCGTCTTTCACAACATATCCTAAATAAACTCCGTCATATCCGCGCACGCCGCCTTGCTTAACCACGCCACCTTTATATTGATTGTTTTTATCAAACATCTGACCGTTAGCATCCACTTTTCCGACAACTGCCCCCTTATAATCCACAACATTCATATCGTAATTAACTTTACCAAGCACTTTACCGGCTGTATCTACAACATATTTCGGTTGTAGGAACTTTGCACTTTGCGTATTGTAGAATCCTTGCGCACCGCCATTCATCTTATCTACCTGAACACCGCTGTTATCATAAACATTACCGTCAGCAAACAAATGCCCTATTTTTTTACCGGTCGAATCTATTAATATATTAACCTCCGGCAAAGCATAACCTATCACATTCTTATTTTTATCGGCTACATAATTGCTCATAAACAACTGCGCCCCATCTATACCGGAAATTTTTATCTTTCCCGTTTTATCAAACACGCCTAATAGTTTACCTTCAAAATCAAATGCATACTTAGCATTCACCACTTCGCCCAAATAAGATGTATATCTATCGAAAACTTCACCATTATCATTCATACAACCGATAATCTGTCCGTTTTCATCACGCAATGTGCCGTTTGCTTCTAAACGTCCCATCTCTTTCCAATCGCTCGACATCACTATTTTTTCTTCAACCAAATGTCCTTTCACACGGGGCTCTTCCAAATCCAAAACCGTACCATCCGGATTCAAACAACCGATCTCTTGCCCGTTTCGATTGCGCACGTAGCCATCTGCCGAAGCCTCGCCGATATATTGACATTCATTATCATACACACTGCCGACTTTAAGCGTTTGTCCCATGTATTTACCGTCCGAACTCCATACCGTTCCATCCGGATAAATCGTATAATCTGTTTCAACACCTTCGCGTCTGATAATACCATCTTTATCTAATTTCAAGCTGAAGTCGCACCCCCAATTCACAATAAATCCGGCCGGCACACCAACCGCCAAAACTTTGTTGCCCGAAACATCCGTTACCAAACCGTTCGGCAGTATCTTACCAATTACTTTCTGCCCGCTAACAACCTCTCCGCGGTTGTTGATTGTGCCTAAAAGGGAGCCATTCGGCATTATCGGTAATAAGTTCTTATCTATCATACCGCCGATCACTTTCATACCAAACGCACGCACATTGCCTACTACATCCGTCAAACCAATCACTTTACCGCTTAATGTTTTAACAACTCCTTTGCTGTCTATATATCCGACAACGCGGCCGTTCTTATCTAACGCCAAAGTTACTGTTTTGCCTTTCGAGCCAATAATATTACCGTTAGCGTCAATTACATTGCCGTTGGCATCCACATGTCCTATAATTGCACCCGACTCATCAATAACATTGCCGTTCTCATCTATATACCCAATCACTTTTCCTTCAGCATCAACCGCCAATGAAACTTGGGCTCCTCTTTCGCCGATTAT
>JAZNQW010000122.1:0-2079 GCA_045590435.1 Alphaproteobacteria bacterium
AACCGTTCTTTTTCTGAACCGGCAAATGTCTGCAAAGCCTCTTCCTCTTCGTGCAAGTAATCAATGTAATTTTTTTCGGCTTGTTGGCGAGCCTCCAATTCACGCTGTTGTATTGCCGCCGCACTTTCCTGTTCGGCAAATTTCTGACGCAACGCCTCAACCGAATATTCTTTGTTCGTTGCTTCAATATTTGTATTTTCGCGCAAATCAACCTTATTTTTCATAGCTCACCTCGTTTGTTTCGTTGTGCCTAATTTAGCATATTTTTTTATAAATAGCAACCTTTTTTTGACAAAAAAACGCCTATTTTTCGCGCAAAAACAAAATGCGCGCCAAACCATATATCCGCTCATCAACCAATTCCAACGTATCCGGAATAACAATCTTTTCATCTTGGCGAATCTCGGCAATACATAATCCGCCGTCTGCCAGCCATTTTTTCTCGATAATTTGCACCAAAACCTGATCGGTCAATCCCTTAGCATACGGTGCATCCATAAACACAATATCAAATTGCCTTCTTAAGCGCGGCAAATTCAACGCATTAGCTTTTACAATGCTTAATTTATCTTTTTCCGCCGGAAACATTTTCACATTACGTGTTACCGCCGTTACGTCCATATCTACAAATGTGGCGCTTTCAAATCCGCGTGAAACGGCTTCTAAACCAAACGCTCCGGTGCCGGCAAAAATGTCTGCCACCGATAATATACTGAATTCCGCCTCCAAATGTGAATAAAGAATATTAAATATGGCTTCTCTTGCCCTTTCGGCTGTTGGGCGCACATCTTTTCCGGCAGGCGCCCATAACTTTTTACCCCGATATTTTCCGCCGATAATTCTCATAATTCAATTAAACTTCCTAATTGTTCTTTCAGCACCTTAAACGGCACTTCTTTGACCTCGCCCTTTTTCAAGCTGCCCAACTGAAACGGCCCATATGACAAACGAATTAACCGCGCCACTTCCAGCCCGATAGATTTCATGAGTTTACGAATTTCGCGATTTTTCCCTTCACGTAGTGTTACCATCAACCAACTGTTAGTACCGTTCTGGCTTTCCAATTCAATCTGCACCGGTCCGTATTGCACACCGTCAACCACGGCCCCTTTTGCCAATTCGGCCAATTTCTTTGCATTTACCACACCATGCACGCGCACTTTATAGCGCCGGCTCCAAGCATTTTGCGGCAACTCCAATTGTCGCGACAGTGCGCCGTTATTAGTCAACAGTAACAAACCTTCCGAATTCAAATCCAACCGCCCCACACTAATTACCCTCGGCATATCCAGCGGCAAGTTCTCAAACACCGTCGCCCGAGCGTCCGTATCTTTATGCGTTGTCAGCAACCCCGCCGGTTTATGATATAACCACAGCCGTGTTTTTTGCATGGTCGGTAACGGCTCTCCATCCAGCAGAATTTTTTCGTCACCGTTCACATTAAAAGCCGGCGTAGCCACAACTTCGCCGTTCACCGTTACACGTTGCTGATTAATCAATGTTTCTGCCTCGCGCCGCGAACAAACCCCGCTACGTGCCATAAACTTTGCCAATCTTTCCGCCATTTTTTACTTCCCTTTTTGTTGTTTGCGATTATAATAGCTCTCAAAAATGAAGAAAAGGTGAATCGATGGTTTCGGAAGATTACATGAAAATAGCTATACAACTGGCACAACAAGCGGCCATGGCTGATGAAGTTCCGGTTGGTGCCGTAGTGGTTAATCCCGAAACCGGAGAGATTATATCGAAAGCCTTTAATCAAAGTGCGCATGGTGGCAATGCTACGGCTCATGCCGAAATTCTGGCCATTCAGCAAGCGTGCGATAAGTTGCAAGCCACGCGCCTGTGGGGATTAGATTTATATGTTACGTTAGAACCTTGCACCATGTGTGCGGCAGCCATTTCCTTTGCGCGTATTAATCATTTATATTTTGGTGCAATTGATGAGAAAGGCGGAGCGGTTGTCAGCGGCGTTCGTTTTTATGAATCGCTAACCTGCCACCACAAGCCGCAATATACGGGCGAAATATGCGCCGAGGAATGCGGACGATTACTTAAAGATTTTTTTGCCGCCAAACG
>JAZNQW010000123.1:0-9352 GCA_045590435.1 Alphaproteobacteria bacterium
TTTCAGGATATGATGTTGCGCCGTATGTGCTATTGTTGGCGATTGCCTTTGTGGGTTCGTTTATTTCGCACTTGAGCCGTTGGATTGAGCAATATATGTAAAGATGGCTTTTTACGAGTCTTATAAATCAGGCTATTTGATGCGGGTGAAATTGGCACCGAATTCTAATGTTTGTGCGGTTCGCGGCATTTGGAAGGGTGTTGATGGGGCGGAATATCTTAAGATTGCCGTTAATGCCGTTCCGGAAAAGGGTAAAGCCAATAAGGAATTGATTCGCTTTCTGGCAAAACAACTTAAAATTTCGGTAGGGCAGATTGAAATTATCAGTGGTGCCACAGATCATTTGAAGAAACTTTATGTCAATATAGAGCCTTCTGCTGAAATAGATAACGGTATGGCAATGCTTTATCAGGCAGAATAAAAGATGACAACGCAAATTATTGACGGTAAAGAAGTTGCGCGTGAAATTAAGCAACAACTGAAACGGCAAATTGAAGATTTACCGCAAGCTCCCCGATTAGATATTGTTTTGGTTGGTCATGATGAGGCCAGCGAAATTTATGTGCGTAATAAGTTAAAAGCAGCGGACGAGGTGGGATTGGAAGCCTGTTTGCATCGATTGGATGAGCAATGTCGAGAGAGTGATTTACTTGATTTAATTTTGCAATTAAATGAAGATGAGGATGTTAATGGTATTATTGTTCAACTTCCGTTGCCTAAACATATAAATCAATACAGAATTATTGATGCGATTGCTCCGAAAAAAGATGTTGACGGGTTTCATCCATATAATACTGGGATGTTGCAAAATAACGAAACGCCTTATTTTATTGCGGCAACTCCGCTTGGAGTGATGAAATTGATACAATCCGTTTGTTCAACACTAAGTGGCAAAAATGTGGTAATTATCGGAGCCTCATTGATTGTGGGACGTCCTTTGGCCACACTTTTGCTAAACAAAGAGTGCACAGTGACAATTACGCATATTCATACGCAAAACATCAAAGATTTGACACAGAAAGCCGATATTTTGGTAGCAGCTTGCGGGGTGGCTAATTTGGTTAAGAAAGATTGGATAAAAGACGGGGCTATTCTCATAGATGTGGGAATTAATCGTTGTGAGGGTAGGATTTGCGGGGATATTGATTTTGATGATGTGATTGATAAAGCAGGGGCTATAACGCCGGTTCCGGGTGGTGTTGGGCCGATGACAGTGGCTATGCTGATTGAAAATACGGTTGCGGCGTATAAGTTGCAAAAACAATCTTAAGTTCTATTTAAATACGTCTTTTCAGCTCATATATCGACAATATCAGAAAGGATAGATGATGCTGCAAAGTTCGAGTCAACAAATATTTATTTATGGTCAGCCCGATATTACATCCGATTTTTGGAAAGATTTAACGGAAACTCATCAGGTGGAAACGTTTCAGACCGATAACATTTATCAGTTACAGCAGTATGTTAAAGAAATATCTCCCGAAATTTTGATTTTTAACGTTAAGGATGCAACCTCTTTGGTTGATTTTAAGCAGACAGTGGCACGTTTACAGTATTCGCCGTTAATTATTTTGATTTCGCCGCGCACGGAAATGAACAATATTCCTCATGTGGCGCATTATTTACAATATCCGATATATCGTTCGGAATTAAAGGAGATTATTGAAAGTTACAGTATCGGGCATAAACGGCATGATGTTTTGTTGGTTGATAGATCGGTTGGGCAATTTAATCCGCTTAAACAGCAACTTTTAGAAGCTCAATATCGTGTTTTTGAAGTTCATACCATTGATGCCGCCAAATTATATTTGGATAAGAATATTACCAAGACAGTGCTTATTGAATATATGCCGCAATTTATTGCCGGTCGACACTATTTACAACATTCACGCATTTTTTATGTGGATAGACAACAAGATATTACTGAAATTAGTAAATTTTTGCATTAATACTGATAAAAATTACTAAAACAGGGATATTTGAATGTTTTTGAACCGTTGGCTGCATCAAACTTATGATTACATTATTCATTTATCAGGCAAACAGAATGCTTTGGTTTGGTTGGCTGTTATTTCTTTTGTTGAAAGTTCGTTTTTCCCAATTCCGCCTGATATTATGCTGATTCCAATGATTTTAGCAACGCCGAATCGAGCATGGCGCTTAGCCGGTGTTTGCACTGCGGCCAGTATTTTAGGTGCCTATTTAGGGTATATTATCGGCGTTTATTTTTTTGAACTTATAGCCGAACCGCTTTTGAATTTTTATGGTTATTTGGATAAATTCAATGAATTTAAACATCTTTATGAAGAATATGGCGCATGGATTGTTTTCGGCGCCGGCATTACGCCGTTCCCGTATAAAATTATTACGATTGCCAGCGGTGTTGTACATTTGAACTTGTTCGTTTTCACAGTGGCCTCAATTCTGGCGCGCGGGTTAAGATTTTTTGTGATTGCGTGGTTGTTGAAAGCGTATGGAGAAAGAATGCGCGTGTTTATTGAAAAAAATCTCGGTTGGTTATCGGTATTGTTTTTGGCGTTGTTAATTGGCGGTTTTGCCTTGCTTAAGCTATTTTGAGATTTTTGCTTTTAATTTAAGCATATATTGCATTACTTCAGGGGTGTTCCATTTCACGGCGCCGGTAATTTGGCCGACTTCCTCGGTGTCTTTATTTACCAAAATTACCGTAGGTGTTACAAAAATGCCCATGCCTTTCATAAAAGTAGCCTTTCGGTCAAAGAAATTATCCAAAGGTGCTGCTTGGATTCTTTCTAAGAATTGTTCTCGTTCTTCAGCATTTTTCCATTCGCTTTCCGGTGAAATTAAAATCACGCGAATACCTTTATCTTTGACTTTTTGCGAAAAATCGTTTAAATATCCCATATCTTTAACGCATGGGCCGCAAGTGCGTGACCACAAGACAACCATTAATAAATCAGATTTAAAATTCTTGAGTTTATATTCTTTTCCGTCTTTATCGTAAAAACTTAGTTCCGGAATATAACGCGCCTTAGGAAAAAGGTTCAATTTCGCTAAGGCCTCTGTGCTGAAACACAGTAGGATAAATAAAATCGTTATAAGTTTAAAAATTTTATTCATTCATTAACAACTTTCTGTTAAAAATCATATTAACGTAAATATAAGTTCAAGACATCAAAAAAAAGGTTAATAAATGAAAAATTGGCAAAAATTAATTTTATTGTTTGGCATTTTGAGCATATTCAGCGGTTTGTGCGCCTGTGGGCGATATTCGGAACCGACTCCGATTGCCGGCAGTAATTTCCCGCATCAATATCCGCAACACTAGGAGTAAATAATGGCTGAAAAAGATACCGTAAACAGAATACCTTACGTTGAATTTGCCGATAATGCCAACGAACGCACGCCATGTGTTTTGGTATTGGATTGTTCAGGTTCCATGCGCGGCGAGCCGATTAAGCAGCTTAATGTTGGTTTGCAGGCACTTGAAAAGGAACTTAAAGAAGATATAGACGCGAGTTCTCGGGTGCAAATTTTGATTATTCAGGCGTTCGGAAAAGATGAGGTTAAAGTCATTTCAGAATGGACGGATGCCATGAATTTTACCGCGCCGACTATGGAAGCCGGTGGATTGACGCCGCTTGGTAAGGCCATGGAATGCGCCTTAAAGAAAATAGAAGATCAAAAGTGTGTCTACGACAGTTGCGGTATTACGTCTAAGCGTCCGTGGATTTTTTTAATCAGTGACGGTGAGCCGACAGATTACGGTTGGGAAGAATCGGCAGAACTCTGTCGCTATGCGCAAAAAAATAAAAAAGTAGTTATTCATGCCATTGGAACGCAAGGTGCGAATCTGGATAAATTGGCAAAATTTTCTTTGTTGCCACCGAAACGTTTGACCGGTCTTAAATTCACGGAATTTTTCTTGTGGTTGAGCCGCAGTGTTTCTTGTATTTCAAAGGCGGCACCGAATGCCAATAATTATTTTGATGACATTACAGATTGGAATGAGAAGTAAGAATGCCGCATGCACCGAAAATACATACTTTATCGATTTCTTTACGCGGAACTTTACATAAGGCAAAGAATTTGCCATGTCAGGACTGTTGTTGTGTGAAAAAAAATAACAACAAACTGGTGGCAATTGTTTCGGATGGTGCGGGATCGGCCAAATACAGTAAAATTGGGGCTAAAATTGTTTGCGAAACATTATGCGATATTTTGGTGCGTTCTAATTTGCAGAATATACGTTCGGATGTTATTAAAGCCGTAGAATGTGCACGACAAAAACTTATGTTTCATCGTTACAATAAAAGTAAATCTGTGCGAGGATTACTTGATTTTTCGGCCACAATTGTCGGTGTTTTTTGTTATAAAAATAATGGCATTTTTTTTCATATAGGAGATGGTGCAGGTATAGCTTATCAAGAAGGTGATTATCAAAATTTTGTTATTTCCGAACCGGAAAACGGAGTTTTTTCATGTGAAACATATTTTTTCACATTGCCGGATTGGAAAGATTCTTTACGCTTTACCGAATTTTGTGAGAAAAATCGCCTTATTTTGATGACCGATGGTGTGACAGGTTTTGTTTTTTCTGATGATTTCTATCGGATTCAGCGCAAGTTTTTGATTCCGATTTTGGAATATTTGGAACGGGAACCTCGTAAAACTTATGCAGAACAGGCATTAAAGAATACTTTAAATGATGTGAAAGCGCAGCGATTGAATGCGGATGATAAAACTTTTTTCTGGGCTAAATTACCATGAATAGCGGCGCGCAAACATATTTGGCATTATATCCGGATCATCACCATGAAACGATTGTTCTGGGTGAACTGTTAAATAAAGGCGGAGCTGCAGGCAAAATTTATCGTGATGCTTCTCATCCAAAAAGTGTGGCTAAAATTTATCATGAACGTGAGAAAAGCGAAACCAATCGTCAAAAATTAGAGGCTATGTTGCAGAACAGGCCGAATATTCCGACCATTCCTTATAAAGGTAAAGAATACATCCAAATTGCATGGCCGACGGCCCTTTTGGAAGATAATCAAGGTTATTGCGTCGGTTATTTAATGCCGGAAATTGAAATGCAAGACGCTATTTCGTTGGATCATTTGATGCAGAAGGCAGTGCGTCAAAAATTAGGAATTTCCGAGCGCTACATTGATCGTGTTTTTGCTGCTTATAACATTACTTCGGTGGTGGCGGCATTGCATGCTTGCGGTCACTATATAGTTGATTTGAAGCCGGCCAATGTTTCAATTTACAAAAATACCAAATTGGTTGCATTGTTTGACTGTGACGGTTTTTCCATTCAAGGGGAAAATAATGCGCGCTATCCGGCTGAATATGTCAGCGAGGAATATATCTATCCGGAAGGTATGCAACAAACGTGTCAACAAATGGGCGAAGAACAAGACAAATTTGCTTTGGCTGTGATTATTTTTAAGCTGCTGAATGAGGGGATTCATCCGTTTTCGGGAACGCCGCGCAAAGCCAACGAAATGCTTTCTATTCAAGAGCGGATCGCCGGATATCATTATGCTTACGGAATTTGGCCGGACGGCTATCAGGCGCCTCATCCGTATAGTATTCATGATTATTTTGATAAGACTACAATGAATATGTTTGAGCGCGCTTTTACCAAAGATGCCGAACGACCGACGGCTTTGGAGTGGCAGAATCAATTGGAATTTATCTTAAAACACTTGAAGCAATGCAAAAAAGACCATAACCATGCGTATTTTACGCCTAAGGGTTGCGGTTTGTGTATGATAAAAGAAAAATTTAAGGCCAATGTTGATAATTATAGGAAACAGCAGGAAGAATCTCAAACTATTCGCGGTATGGATATTAAGGCTATTGAAAACGAAGATATTGTGAAAAAACAGCAAGATAAAGAGCATATTACTCTTTTAATGAAAAGAGGTTATTATGTTTTTATGGCAGTTTATATTTTATTTTTCGCCTTTTTATATAAAATTTGCGGTTTATTTGCTGAAACATTGCAGAGTATCGGTATTTATTTGCAATTTATTTTGATGATTTTAGCCGCTATGGGGACGGGCAGATTGTTAAAAATTTTGGCAAAATATTTTCCGGTGGCGCAAAATGCATTGGTGCAGAGTATGTTACGTATATATGCCTTTATATGTATTATCATTGCATATGTTGCCGTTAACGGTTTTTCTGCTGAAATTTTCATGTTGGCACCTTAATCGTAAGCGCAGGTAATGTTGTACAAAGAGATTGTTGAGTTGGAATGTTAATAAAATGTAACAAAAAATTCATATACAAATAAAAAAAGATGTGTTAAACTAAATCATAAAGTACTTTATATTATTGGAGGTTGGCATGCTTACTGTATTTTCGTTTCGGTTTAAAAGACTTTGTTCTTTTAGCTTGGTTAGTTGCTTGTGTTGGCTGAGTTATGTTGGTTTAGCAGAAGCAAAAATATGTTTTGTTTTGGACCAAGACTGTATAGACGGGGTTTTGGCAGAGAAAGACACAGGGGCTTGTTCTGCCGAGTATAATGCATCAAAGGACTTTGGAACAGATAATAAATCTGTGGAATGTGAGAAGTGTACCGCGCATGGTGTTTCGCTTTATAAATGCACTTGTAAAAGCGGTTCCAGCAGATGTAACGGAGGCGAGTTAAAATGTGTAGATACAGCATGTTCAGCTTGTAAATATGCCAGTTCCAGTTCAGATACGTGTCCGGCCGCACAATATAAATATTCCTCCGATAAATCATTAGGCGGTTCAAAGAATGGTTGGGATTGCACACCATGTATAGATGATTGTTCATATCAATATGGCAAATATGATTGTCAATGTGATGACACGGTAGGGTATTGGTTGGTAAACAACAACTGCGTAAAAGATCCGTGTTATTCATTATTTGAGGCAACAAAAGCCGGAAAAACATTATACAGCAGTGCTTCAGAAATAGCTAATTTAGAGGAGATGGAGTGGACATGTGATAAATGTCCGAGTGATAAACAATCGAAATATGCGGGCAAAGCCAATTGTGAATGCGAAGGCGTGATAGATCCGGCGCGCAATAATCGTTGTATTCCGCAAGGCCGTTGCGATACGGAAGGTTATTACTATACTAAAGCCGCGTGTGAAAAAGTTTGGGGACAGAGCGGTTTATGTCGGGAAGTAACCTCAGGCACATATAAATATTGTTATCAGGGAGAAGAAGACCAGGAAGATATATGTCCGACGCCGTATCATAAAGATGAAACAGCGTGTGATTCGTATCCGTTTGTGGCAATTCACCCGACAATAACAACGCCGCATTCTCATCAGCCGTGTTTTGATTGTCGTAATCATGAATGTAAGATATTCGAGGGTTATTATTACTTCAAAGAAGAATGCGGAGATCCTGAAGTTATAGAGATACCGATATCATCGAGAAATCTGACCTCGGTATCGGGAGGAAAGAAGGCGACGACGGAAGATTTGGAATGTCTTTGTCCGTCAAGCGGCCCGGGATCGGGAACGGAAAAAGAGTTAAACGGTTTGATGTATACGTATTATGATATGTCACCATGTTGTAAATGGATAACAAAAGTAGATAGTGACGTAAAGCAAATTTTGGAAGATATCACATCGTTGAAGGATAAGGAAGCAGGATCTGGTATGGTATCGGAAACAAAATGTTGGTATGATACGTTTACGTCAAGAGGTTGCACAAAGCGTTATGAAGACGAAATGAAGTCTAAAAATTATAAATGGAGCGAAACCGATAAAAATAATAAAGAATATGCACGGACGCATTATTGTTATTATCCGGATAAGGATATGTGTGATATAATGAACAAGTGCGATTTATACAAGTGTGATAAAGCATATTTTGATGTAAAAGTATCGAATTTTGCATGTGTAACCAATGCATATTTCGGATCCGGCAGTAGTACATCGCGCGTGGAGGTAGGCCAACCGACGCAGATAAGCTCCAATCGAACCACGTCATGCGGCGGCAGTTCATATCCGAATCATAGTTTTAAGGGTTGGGTATTAGGAGAAACGCCACCGGATATCAGTACGGCCGACGGAATGGATTCATATATGTATTCATATAAACCTGGTAAATGGCAAACTTCGGACAGTATCACTGTGACAGCAGAATTATTGCGTAAGTTTGAAATACAGACCAGCGGGAATTGTGCGGGAGAGGTTCAATATGGTGTGTTGAATGTATTTCCGTATGTAGAAATCAAGTGTCCGAACAAGACGTATGCAAAAAATACGAACGCCAAAGAATGCAGTTCGGATTCGCCGAAACACAGTTCGGGTTGGGAGATGATAGCGGCTTCGGGCGTGTATAGTAAGGCTTGTGTACAATGTAACAAAAAGTATGATTGTCCGAGCGGTTACGGCACCACGGCAGAAGGAGGTGTATCATCCTGTAAACAATCCGGTTATTATGGTGACGACAAGTGTTACAAAAAATGCCAAAGCGGATACTCTGCATCAGTAACAAGCTGTGGTAGCGGTTGGACTTTGAAAACCGACTCAGGATGTTCTTCATGTCATAAATGTGAGGAAAAATCGTGTCCGAGTGGTTCATCAACATCCGGTGAAGGTTCGGCTACCGGTTCTTATGCCGGCAACAGTAAATGCTATTACGATTGTCCGACCGGTTGGGCTACATCGGTAAGTTGCTCTACCGGCTGGACCAAGAAACGTTATAGCAGCACTTCGAAGTGTTATCAGTGTCAGGCAACTCCATGTGCATCAGGTTCTTCAACCTCAGGTGAGGGTTCTTGGACAGGCAAATACTCGGGTAACAGTAAGTGTTACTATGATTGTCCAACCGGGTATAAGAAATCAGGCGGTTGCAGTTCCGGATATGAAAAAGAATATTACAGTAGCACCTCTAGTTGTTACAAGTGTGTTGAAGTAGAGGAGGAAGATTCTTGTGAAGGGTATACAGAATCGAGCAGACATTGTGATAGCAGTGGTAATGACTGTTGTGATCTGTGTACGGACAGCTCGTCGGCCAACTATGGCAAATATAAGTGCGATTGCTCCGGCTCTTGCACGAGCAGTAGTAGTGGTAATGACGACGATGATGATATACCGCCAGAACCGACAGATCCATGTAATGGCACATGGCTCTGGCATACAACCAGTAAAAAATGGACTTGTGCCGAATGCACCAATTTGAATTCATCTTGTGTCATTGACGGAGATACGCCAGGATGGTGTTGTGATTATGAATGCGTTCAACACGCTACTTCTTGCAGCAAATAGTAGCAGCGGCAGCGGTAGCAGCAGTGGCAGCGGCTCAGCTTCTAAATGCTCTAGCGGCACTTATTACGCGACGAATCCGGGACATAGATACACTTGTGCCAGTGCA
>JAZNQW010000124.1:0-3631 GCA_045590435.1 Alphaproteobacteria bacterium
TATCGTTTATCGGGCACGGGAACAAACGGCGCCACATTGCGTGTTTATTTAGAGCGCTTTGAAACCAGTCGGTTTGATGAGAATCCGGTTGAGTTCTTAGAGCCTTTGGCTGATGTTTCGCGACAAATCGGTGAAATTACCGAGCGCACAGGCAAGGCCAAAGCTGATGTACTAACTTAATATATAAAGGAAACAAATGCTTAAAGATATAAACAATCGCCGGCCGGACAGACAACTGGAACGCAATTTGGTGTTTTTGGCATACGCCATTATGTTTATGTCTTTAAGTTTGTTTGCGCTGTTCATTTATCCGCAATATTCAGTTTACACCGTTATGTGTGTTGTGGTATGGAATGTTTTATGCATTTTGGTTACCATTCGCATTTTAAAAGTCAGCGAACACGCCATCGGTTTTGGGGCCATGGCGGCGGAAATTCTGAATGATAAAAACAAATATTACCGCGTTGATAATGCCAAAGGTGAAGTTATTATCGCTAATAAATTGGCAAAAGAATATTTCAAAAATCAACCGATTTTGGCTTATTTGGAAAAACACATCATTCGCACTGATGCCAATAAATTGGATTTACAAAAATTAACGGCGGCTGTTAATAAATTACAGGCTGTTACGGTTAATTTGTCGGTTAAGCCGAACTTAAACAGTGTTTTCGTGGCCGAAGAATGGCTTAGCGTCAGTATTAAACCGATTTACCTAAATAAAACCGATATTTTCGAAAGTGAATATTCGCTGAAAAAAATTCGCAAAGAAAGTTATATTCTTTGGACTATCGAAAATATTACCAGCCATAAAAATATGGAGCAAATCTTTGCTGATGAGCAAACTTCTTTGCACAATTTTTTAGATTTCCTGCCGGTTGGCCTTTATACGTGCGACAGTCATGGCAAAATTGAATATATTAATAATGCCCTGGCTGAATATCTGCACACCGATAAAAATGCGGCCATCGGTAAGCCTATAGATGATTTTGTGGCACATCAACCCGAGCTTTTACATACGGCCAGCGGTTCATATAACGGCAACATTTTGTTTAAGACCGCACACGGCACTGCTGAAGTTTTCATCAAACAGCAGAATGTGCGCGAAAATAACGAACTTAAAACACGCGGTGTTGTTATTTGGGGCATTCCGAATGATGCTGAATTGAAAGAGACATTGCATGTGATTGCCGATAAATTTGAGCAACTGTTTTTTACCGCACCAATCGGCATTATTTTTACCGATAAGAACGGACAAATTCTGCAAGTTAACTCTTATGTGGCCCGTTTGTTTGATTGTGCTTCTGAAGTTCTGGCACACCGAAAATTAAGCACCATTTTGGGAGATGAAGCCAAAGTTAAGCTGAAAGAAGCTCAAGAAGAATACAGCCTTAATAACGAAAAAGATTATCATTTTGAAGCCTCCTTCAAGTCCACCACAAAAGTGCAGCGCAATGTTCATATTCATATTTGCCCGATGAAATCATATTACACCGGTTTGTCTGATGAAATTACCGGCATGATTGTTTATATGGAAGACACAACCAGCAAGCATGATTTGGAAATGCAAGTGGCACAAGCGCAAAAAATGCAAGCATTCGGACAAATGGCCGGAGGTGTAGCACATGACTTTAACAATTTACTGACCGCAGTTATCTGCCAATGTGAATTATTATTGCAACGTCACGGAATCGGCGATCCGTCTTTTTCAGATTTAATTCAGCTTAAAAACAACGTTACACGTGCCGCCGGCATTGCCCGCCAATTGTTGGCCATCTCACGCAAACAACCGCTGAATCCTAAGTTGGTTGATATTACCGAATCGTTCATGGAAATACACAACCTTTTAACGCGAATGGCCGGTGAACGAACACATTTTCAAATTACCCATGGCAATGATCTCGGTTTTGTACGTATCGACCCTGTTCAATTCTCTCAGGTTATGATTAATCTGGTTCTGAACGCTCGTGATGCCATGAATGGTAAGGGAAATTTAACCATATCCACCAGATCTGAACGTTTGAATGTACCGTTTCACTTCGGTCCGGAAGTTATTCCGCCCGGCGACTTTGTTGTCATCAGTGTTACCGATACCGGTTGTGGCATTAAACCGGAATACAAAGATCGCATTTTTGAGCCATTTTTTACCACTAAACACAACACCATAGATTCAGGTAGCGGTTTAGGTTTAGCCATGGTTTACAGCATTGTGCATCAAATGTCCGGCTTTATTAAAGTTGAAAGTCAAGAAGGTGTCGGCACAACTTTTGAGATTTATCTGCCTTCTTATGAATCGGCCGACGAACAAAACCTGCCTGCTGATGAACCTAAGCAAGATGTCTTTCTTGATAAATCCGGTAAAGCTGCACTTACCGCTCAACCAAACACCGTTGCAATGCCTGATGATAAACTGATTTTAGGTATGAACATTGCTTCTTTTGA
This sequence comes from Alphaproteobacteria bacterium, assembly GCA_045590435.1. Classification (GTDB taxonomy): domain Bacteria; phylum Pseudomonadota; class Alphaproteobacteria; order RF32; family CAG-239; genus RUG410. Next base: position 2,440 of record JAZNQW010000124.1, read on the forward strand.
CAGTCAACGTAAATTACTTTGTTCCCCGGGTGAAATTAATATTCTGTTTGTGGAAGATGAAGATGCCGTGCGTATTGTCGGTGCTCGCGGACTAAGGCAAAAAGGCTTCAACGTGGTCGATTGCATTTCTGCCGAAAATGCTTTGGAACATATAGAAAACGGCGAAAAGTTTGACATGATGATTACGGATATGGTTATGCCGGGAATGAGCGGTGCCGAATTGGCAAAAGTTATGAAGCATAAACAACCGGATACCCTTATTATTTTAGCCTCCGGATACTCTGAAGAAATTGCCCGCAAAGAACTAGCCGGCAGTAAAGACTTTTTCTTTTTGAGCAAACCGTACAGTTTGGGTAATTTAAGCAAAAAAGTTATGGAAGTGTTAGCTGATGGCCGAAAATAACAAAGAATATGCTTTGCAACAGATGCCTTTTCCATTCAGTGTTCCGAACCTGATGCGACGTGAAGATTTTATGGTGTCAGAATGTAATGCCGAAGCCTTTGCTATGATTGATACATGGCCGAATTGGTTGACGCAAGGCCTCATTATTTACGGTCCGCACGGTTGCGGTAAATCGCATCTGGCACATGTATTTGTTGATAAGATTCAGCGCAGTCACAATGTGCCATTACGCATATCTATTTTGAATGCCGAACAAATTAAACCACGGCAGGTTAAGCGAATTGCGTCTGAAAATCAAAGTCTGGTCATTGAAAATTTAACTGCTAAGGCAGATGCCGAAGCCTTATTTCATTTATTCAATCTGTTTAATGAGCCGCAACGCTATATTTTATGGACAGCCGAGCAAGCGCCTAATCATCTGCATTTATCGCTTGCTGACTTGCAATCTCGGCTCAATATGTTGCCGAGCATTCGCATCAATGAACCTGATGATATTATGCTACAAACGCTGATTGTCAAATTATTTGCCGACAGACAGGTTATTATTTCGCCGGAAATATTAAATTATATTATGCAAAACACGCAACGTTCGTTTGCCTATGTTCGTGATTTGGTTGAAGAAATTGATGCCCTGTCGTTGGCTTACCAATCCGCCGTCAATTATCAAATTGTCAATCGGGCCATAAATATTTTGCAACAAAAATCGAACAAAGAACCGGATTTATTTGACGAATGGTAATTATTGTTGTATAAGATGAAAAAAATTAATAAAGGAGATATATCAATGAA
>JAZNQW010000125.1:0-18742 GCA_045590435.1 Alphaproteobacteria bacterium
ACAAGGGGGATTTGGAGAATACCATGAATAATGAAGAAATTCTGCAAATTCAGAAGTTTTATAATAAGTTGTATGGTAAAAAAATTAAAGAGGACGGAAAATTGGGTTCGGAAACACGCGCAGCCGTGCAAGCGTTACAAAAGAAAGCTAAGCTACCGGCAGATGGGTATCCGGATTACAGATTGTTAAACAAAATTCAAACTTATGATCCGAAAGTAGGATTTGCCGGTATGGTGCCAACTAAGCGTCCGCAAAAGAAGTAGGCATAAGTTTGCAAAAAGACTTGCGTCTGACGCAAAGAGGCATTATGCTCAGCAAAAAAATAGTAAAGAGTGGAATAAATGAAAATAAAGAACTATATTAAAGCGTTGTCAGCAGCTTGCATTTGTTGTGCGGTGCTGACCTCGTGTACGACAGGAACGCCTGAATTGGCGGGACTTTCACCGCAAGCTCAAGCCGAAATCATTAAAAACTACGGCGGTATTTATAAGGTTGGCAAGCCATATCAGATTGCCGGACGATGGTATTATCCGAAAGAGGATTACAATTATTCGGAAACGGGTATTGCTTCATGGTATGGTGAAGATTTCAACGGTAAAAGAACAGCTAATGGTGAAAGATATAATATGAACACATTGACGGCGGCTCACCGCACGTTACCTTTGCCTTGTATTGTGAAAGTAACAAATTTACAAAACGGGCGTTCGGTGGTGGTGCGTGTGAATGATCGTGGACCTTATGTGAAGGACAGAATTATTGATTTATCCAAGCATGGTGCACAGTTGCTCGGTTATATGGGGCAAGGAACGGCCAAGGTTAAAGTAGAAATTATGGAAAAGGAAAGTCGCGCACTGAAAGCGGCAATGCTTAATGAACCTCAGGCGCAACAGCAGGAGGCCTTGGCGGCGGCAGAGAGTGCTATACCGGCACCGTCTTTGTATGAATCTTCCGCCGAACGTGTGGAAATATCTAAAGAAGAAAGTGAGAAAATGGCGGCAGTTTATGCCAGTGCCGGCGATAATAAGGTTAAAATGGGGAATTATGAACCTCAGGGCAAAACGGTTGAGCCTGCGGTTTACGGTTCGGCAGCAACGGTAGACGGTAGCAGTAAGTCCGGTGCAATAGGACAGGCTGATTCAACAGCGCGTGTATCTGGTAACAAAGGTGTTTATGGTAAAGCAGCGGCTAATCCGGCCTCTCAAAGCACAAAGGCTGTGCAAAATCACGGGTATCAATATCAGTCCGGTTATTATTATATTCAAGCCGGTGCATTTTCACGCTATGATTTAGCGCATAAGCAAATGGTGCGGTTGAAAGAATATGGCAGTAGTCACATTATGAATGTGAAAAGTGGTGATAAGACATTATACCGGGTTGTGGTTGGGCCGTTCAGTCAGCAACAAGAAGCGGTGGTGGCGCAAGCAAAATTAAAATATTATGGTATTAAAGATACGAAGGTTGAAAAGAAGTAGGAGATAAAAATGAGAACCAAGAAAGCTGGTTGGATTGTTTTCTTAAGTTGTGTTTTGTTCGGTTTTGCGGCCAATGCGTATGAAACGACAGCACGCAATGCTCTTTTGATGGACTTTGATACGGGTGAATATTTATATGCCAAAAATGAAACGGAGCCGGTGCCGCCGGCTTCAATGAGTAAATTGATGACCGTTTATATTTTGATGAGCAAGATTAAAGACGGTAGTATTAAACTTGATGATACATTTTCCGTAAGTGAAAATGCTTGGCGTAAGGGCGGTGCGGCAACCGGTGGTTCGACGATGTTTTTATCTATCGGTGATAATGTGAGTGTTGAGAACTTGATTAAAGGTATTGTTATCCAATCGGGAAATGATGCATGTATTGTGGTAGCTGAAAATATTTCAGGTTCGGAAGATGATTTTGCGATATTGATGAATAAAACCGCTAAGCAGTTAGGTTTAAAGAACAGCAGTTTCGCCAACTCAACGGGACTTCCGCATCCGGATCATAAGATGTCGGTAGAAGATTTGGCTATTTTATCGCGGCACATTATTAAAGAATTCCCTGACTTATATCATTATTTCAGCGAAAAGGAGTTTAAATATAACAATATTAAACAAGGTAATCGTAATCCGTTGTTGTATTCTATGAAGGGAGCTGACGGCTTAAAAACTGGGCATACGGAAGAAGCCGGCTTTTGCTTAAATGCATCAGCAGTTAAAGACGGACGGCGGTTGATTGAAGTGATGAGCGGTATGAAGAGCAACAAAGAACGTTCAGAGGAATCAGAGCGTTTAATGAATTGGGGGTTTCGTGAATTTAATAATTATAAACTGTTTAATAAAGGGAAGATTATTGCCAAAGCCAAAGTTTGGTATGGAACAGAGAAAAAGGTTGGTTTGACAGTAGCTGAAGATGTGGTAAAGACCATTCATTTGAGCCAAGTTGATAATGCCAGCGCAAAAGTTGAATTTGATGAACCGATTAAAGCGCCGATTAAGGCTGGTCAGGAATTGGGTCAGCTGAAAATTGAAATTGAGGATTCCCCGGCGTTAACTGTTCCGTTGGTAGCGGCGAAAGATGTTAATAAAGTTGGTTTATGGGGACGCTTTTGGGCTAATGTGAAATATTTTGTGTTTGGGGCAAAATAATGAGCGGCAAATTTATTACGCTTGAAGGTGGCGAAGGTTGCGGTAAATCAACACAAACTAAGTTGTTAGCGGATTATTTGAAGAAGCGCAATATTGAAGCAATTTTAACAAAAGAGCCGGGAGGAACGCCGGAAGGAGCGTTGTTACGGCAGATGTTGGTGACCGGTGATAAAGATAAATTTGATGCGATTGCCGAATGTTTGCTTTATTATGCGGATAGGCGCGTGCATTTGCAAAAGTTGATTTGGCCGGCTTTGGAACAGAATAAGTGGGTAATCAGCGATCGATATGCCGATTCAACAGAGGCTTACCAATATTACGGTTATGATAAGCGGGTTGATTTTGCCGTTTTGCAAGGTTTGTATCAAATGGTGGCCGGTGACTTTAAACCGGATTTGACGATTATATTGGATTTGGATCCAGAAGTCGGTATGCGGCGCTCTTTGGCCAAGGCCGCTAATATGGCAGTTAAGGAATTACGGTTTGAAAGCAGGCAGATGGAATTTCATAATAATTTGCGTAAAGGTTTTTTGGAAATTGCTAAGCATGAGCCTGAACGCTGTGTGGTTTTGAATGCAGATGAACCTGTGGAAACGTTGCACCGGAAAATAGTTCAGGTCATTAAGGAGAAGTTTAGAGATTATGTCTGAAACGCTCAATATTTTACCGCGAAACAATAATTATTTACTGGGGCAGGAAGATGCCGAAAATATTTTTTTACGGGCATGGCAAAGCGGCACAATGCATCATGCGTGGATATTGAGTGGACCTCAGGGAATTGGAAAAGCAACGTTGGCGTATAAGATTGCCCGTTTTTTGTTGGCTGGATCTGAAAATAATAAGACAGAACTTAAATCGCTTGATATATCGGAAAAATTACCGGTTTTTCAGCAGGTGGCCGGTGGCTCACATCCTGATTTGATGGTGTTGGAGCGTGATTATATTGAAACGGATCGCAAAAAAATTTTGAGTGCCATCAAAAAAGGTGAAACACTGAGTGATGATGAATTACAAGGATTACGGCGTTCAGCTTTTATTCGCGTTGATGATGTGCGTAAAGTGACGGAATTTCTGAGTAAGACATCATTTAATGACGGTTGGCGTGTGGTAATTATCGACAGTGCTGATGATATGAATAAAAATGCTGCCAATGCGTTATTGAAAATTTTGGAAGAACCGCCGGCTAAGACGATTTTATTGCTGATTAGTCATAATACGGGAGTATTGTTACCAACCATTCGTTCACGATGTGCTAAGTTACCCTTGAAGACGTTGCCGGTGAATACGGTGGCTAGTTTGCTTCGGCGTTACCGCCCGCAGTTAAAAGAACAATTGGTGGTGAAGTTGGCGGAGATGAGTAACGGAAGTATTGGTAAGGCAATATTTATGCAGATACGGATGCAGTGCAAATTTATGAGGACTTGTGTGCGTTGCTGTATGCCAGAAAAAATTTTGAGATGTCTAAAATGTTGCGTTTTTGTTCCGATATGGCCGGTGATGGTGATAAATTTGCGCTGTTGGAAGAATTGATTATCAGATTTATCAAAGAAAATTTGGCGGTTGGACAAGATATTGAGGCTTTGTATCAATGTCATGGCAATGTGGAAAAGATGTTTGCCGACTGTGCCAATGTGAATATGGATAAGCGGTTAATGCTTTTAAATTTGTTGACGGATATAGCAAAGGTGTTGTGATGTTTACAGATAGCCATTGTCATATTAATGCCAACGATTTTGCTAAGGACAGAGCGGAAGTGGTGGCGCGTGCGCGTGATATGAAAGTAAAATATATTTTGGATGTGAGTGATGATATTGAAAAAACACCGCAAATTATTGACTTTTGTCACGGTCAAAAGAATATATATACTACTGTTGGTGTGCATCCTGAGATTGCTGATAAATATCCGAATTTGACGGTTGCCGATATTATGAAATATGTTCAATCACCGTATGTGGTTGGTATTGGTGAATGCGGTTTGGATTATTTTTATAATATTGACATAAAAGATAGTCAAATCAATGTATTGAAAGAACATATTAAAGCAGCACAAGAAAGCGGATTACCGTTGATTGTTCATAACCGAGATGCAGATGATGACATGATGGAAATATTGGCAGAGGCCTATCGACAGAAGCCGTTTACTGGGGAACTGCATTGTTTTTCATCATCACGTGAATTATGTGATTTTGCGTTGAGTATTGGGTTTTATATTTCTGCTTCGGGGATTATTACTTTCAAGAAAAGTGAAGAACTGCGGCAGATTTTTGCCGATGTGCCGTTAGACAGACTGCTTGTTGAAACAGACGCACCTTATTTGGCGCCGACACCGCACCGCGGGCAGCGTAATGAGCCGGCGTTTGTGGTAAATACAACAGAAGTTTTGGCGACAATTAAACAAGTGAGTGTTGAAGATATGGCGCGGCAGACAACGGATAATTTTTTGCATTTGTTTCAGAAGGTGAAAAAAGATGGCTAAAGTTATTATTTTGGGCAGCGGCGGTGCTTCTGGTGTGCCGACAATTTCAGACGGTTGGGGTAAGTGTAATGCGGATAATCCCAAGAACAGGCGCGGGCGTGCCGGTGTGTATTTTGAAGATGGTTTAACGCAGGTTTTAATTGACTCTTCGGCCGATTTACGCACGCAGTTAATTGATAATCAGATTTGTCGGTTAGATGCGGTTTTTTATACGCATGCGCATGCCGATCATACAATGGGAATTGATGATTTGCGGGCTTTGAATTATCATATTGCCGATATTACGGGGATGAAAGAAAAGGTACACGGGCGCAAGCTGGATATTTATGCTGTTAAACGGCACATGGATGAAATTAGGCAGCGCTTTAGCTATGTTTTAACGGATGAAAAATCACCGGAAGTGACGCATCGGCCGCAATTGTGTCCGCATGTGATTGAATTCGGTCAGGAAATTGTTATCGGGCAGATTAAAATTAAGGCGTTGGAATTTGCCGGACACAGTGTGCCGACTACAGGATATGTGTTTAATGATGGGCAGTTGGTTTTAATACCGGATTATAAGGAAATACCGGCAAAAACGCTTGAGTATTTGCAAAAAATTGATGTTAATGTTTTAATTATGCCCTTGACGGCTATTAGAGAATGTCGCTATCATGCTGGTATGGATATTGATAAGCACTATATAGCACAAATTAAGCCGCGACAGGCTGTTTTGACGCATTTAGGGCCGGAGTGTGATTATGAGCAGGTGCGGCAGTTATGTTCGTCGAATGTTCAGCCGGCGTTTGATGGATTGGTGCTTGAATTTTAAGGAGTGACAATGCTTTGTATTTATCATATTGCGGATCATGACGGAAAAGGTTCCGCGGCGATTGTGAAATCTAAGTTTCCGGAAACGGAACTGATGGGATTGAATCATGATATGGAAATTCCGTATGGGGAAATTGAAAAGCACGATAAGATTGTGATTTGCGATATTGCCTTACCGGTTAAATATATGCTTGAGTTAAATAAAAAGATTGATTTGACTTGGGTGGATCATCATATTTCGGTGATTAAGGAATATGAAGAACTGATGGCAAGCGGTGAATATGAGCCGATTAAGGGTTTACGTAAAGTAGGGACGGCGGCGTTGGTGTTAACGTGGCAGTATTTTTATCCGGATAAACAGTTACCGGAAGGATTACGTTTATTGGGCTTAAATGATATTTATGATTTGCGCGATCGCCGTGTGCGACCGTTTGAATATGCTATTCAGACTTATGGTGTTAATCGTCCGACCGATAAGATTTGGACGCAGCTGATTAATGATGAAGTGGATATTAAGGCGCATGTGGAAAAAGGTAATGCAATTTTGTCATGGGTACGGCATCGCAATTACCGTTTGGTGCGCGGTATGGCTTTTGTGAGCGAATATAAGGGGTTGAAATGTGTTTGTTCCAATATGTCGCAAGGTCAATCGGAGTTTTTTGATTCGCTTGAAAATGTGCGGGAATTTGATTTTATGGTCAATTTCTTTATGAATAAGAAGAACCGTTGGAATTTGACATTTTACAGTTATAAAGATAATGTGGATGTGTCTTTGATTGCGGCTGAGTTTGGTGGTGGTGGACATGCTAAGGCAGCAGGAGCATCATCTTTGAAAGAATTGCCGGAATTTTTACAATGCGGAGAACCATGGAGTAAGCCGCAAGCAGACTAAAAGCAAAGTAAACCTCCGATTGATGTTGATTGTTTTATATAAGAAAAACGCCGCTTAATCAAAGCGGCGTTTTAGAGTTACTTCGAAAAACTAAGCGGACTTTTTCGTTTTAGTTGTTTTGGTTTTTGTTGTTTTGCCAGTAGTTTCATCAGAAAAATTATATAATTCTTCAACCGAAACCTCGTTATTTTCAACTTTAGCCTGACCTAAAACATAATCCACGATTTTTTCTTCAAATGCCGGTGCACGTAGGTTTTCAATGGCTTCTTTATTCTTCATATAGTAGCTTAAAACCATCTGTTCTTGTCCCGGATAGCGCTTTGCTTCAGCCATCATGGCTTTGTTGATGTCGTCAGCCGTTAACGTTAATTTGGCGTTGGCGCCGATTTCAGACAGCAATAAACCGAGTTTAACACGGCGCAAAGCAATATCTTTATATTCTGCCAAAATATCTTTTTCATCACGGTTTTTATCTTCGGCATCAAGTCTGTTTTGTGCCTTTGCGTTTTGATATTGCTTTTCAATTGCTTCGTATTCGGCATCTACCAATTTTTGAGGTACTTCAAAATTATATTCCTTATCCAAAGCATCAAGTAAGTCACGTTTTAATTTCATGCGCGAAGCAGATTCATAATCTTCGGCAATGCGGGCCTCAATTTTAGCTTTCATATCGTCTACGTTTTTGGCACCCATGGCTTTTGCCAATTCGTCGTTGACTTCAGCTTTTTTATAAGTGCGAATTTCTTTGATTGTGGTTTTGAAAACAGCTTCTTTTCCGGCTAAATCTTTAGCATGATATTCTTTTGGGAAAGTTGTTTTTACTTCAACCGTTTCGCCGGCTTTATGGCCGATTAATTGGTCTTCATAGCCCGGAATGAAAGAGTTTGAACCGAGTTCTAACGGATAATCGTTGCCTTTTCCGCCTTCAAATTCCACACCATCAATAGAGCCGACAAAATCAATAACCACAACGTCGCCTTTTTGAGCGGCACGATTATCTTCGGCCTTAACGGTGTCGCGGCGAGATTCAGCCATATATTTTACGGCTTTTTCCACTTCTTCGGCCGGTACCTTAGCGGTGCTTTTGATTAAGTTGATTTTGCTGAAATCACCCAACTTGATTTCCGGTAGAACATCCATATCTACTTCGAATTCGATATCTTTACCATCTTCAAACTTTTCGAGTTTGATATCCGGAGCTAAGGCCGGACGCAATTTATTTTCGGTAATGACCTGATTAGCGGCATTACGAATCGTTTCATCAAGTACTTCTCCCAAAACTGACGGACGATATTTTTGTGCAATAATGTTTTTAGGAGCGTGGCCGGCTCTAAAGCCTGGCATTTTAACGTCTTTGGTTACTTTTTCTAATTTCTTTTCAACGGCAGTCGCAAAATCAGCGGCAGCAATGGTTACTTTATATTTTTTATTTAATCCTTTAGATTTAATTTCTTCAAATTTCATTTTTCTACTCTTTTTGTTAACAAATCGATTGGTGCGGATAAAGAGACTTGAACTCTTACGCCTTGCGGCACCAGAACCTAAATCTGACGTGTCTGCCAATTCCACCATATCCGCATGAGTTTCCTCATTGCCCCAAAATTAAGCACAAATAAGCCTTAAAATCAAGCAAAAAATGCGATATATACAATTTGTGTTGCAAATATAATCACGAATTTTATTTGAGTAAATTAAGACCGCTCTTCATCTTTAGCCAGCAAAGCCCATCCTTTCGGCAAATTGAGTTGTGTATTGTTGGTCTTAACATCTTCGGATTGCGGCGGTTTGCGGCCTTCCAAATCAAATTTTTCGCTGTTATTGGCCACTGTAACTTTAGGATCATCAAATCCTCTGCGGCGTCGCATTTTTTCGGTCAACGCCGTAAATGCCGCATCTACGTTATGTCTTGGCCGCAAAACACCTTGCGCCAACGATACAGCCGCTTGATTTTCTTTAGCTTTTTGCAAATCATAAGAGTTTATTAGGTCAGCTAATTGATTGTCTTTTGTTCCGATGGTATTGGCATCTAGGTCAAAAAAACGCAGTGCCTCTTGTGCTTCGTGTTTAATATCTAAGTTTGATGTTGACTTTCCGGCCAGAAGATCTTTCAAATTTTGCAATCGGTGTTTGTAGGCTATTTTAACGCCTTCTTTAAGCGCCCAACCATTATTTTCAATGTCTTTGATATTGTCCTCAATGACCTCATTGATATCTTGTCCTTTGGCCACTTTGGTAACAAAATCATATCCTTCTTTGCCCAAGCCGGCAATATACGCAATTAAGGCAGCCCGCACACCTTGTTCGCCGTTCATTATGTCGGCATATTTATGCGCAAAGTTGTCGGCATGATGCTGCTTGTCGCCGACTTTACCTCGTTCCATATCTATTTTAAGTTGATTTCCGTAAATCAAATTTTTAGCCACGGCAAGAGGCGTTTCAATTCCCGGCAAATGTTCAAAATCATCAGGTGTAAAAAGATTAGAGCCGTTTGCCGTTAAACCGCTGGCAAACATAACGAGCGTCATCATTTTTTGTTTAAAGTTATGCCGGTCTATTTTCATAATAGACTTCAGAACTTCCTTCGCTTCAGTTCGTTGCAGTTTGTCCATAATACACCATCCTTTTTCATATCATAGCACATATTGCCCGATAGGTCCAGTAATAAATGAAAAAAATGTCATTATTGTATTTGTGTTTAGAACTCAACAATACATACAAAAACCGCCGCAATTTCGTGCGGCGGAATGTTTTTTTATCATTTAACTGATTTTTTTGCTTACTTTCAACACCGGTATGCCTAAAATATAATATTTTGAGGTAATACCGTTAGCCATGTGGCGCGTTTTGAAAATCGATAAACCGAATATTTTCCATTGGTTGCGTCCTCCAACACGTTTATAACTGAATATCGGTAAGAAATTAAACAATTTAAATGTTGTTTTTATGTTGGTTTCTTGCACAGGAATGACAGGGGGCAGAGGATTGACAGTGGCCTGAGAAATTGCTTGTCCTAAAATCCATTCAGAATCTGATATTTTTTTTGCATCAGAAAAGATCTCTCTTAATACATTATAATTCTCTATATAAAAGTTTGTATGGGAATATACTAATTTTTCTAAACAGCCTATTTTATCAAAGATCAAATTTATCCTTTGTCTTAAGATACTTATTTCTTCTTCAGAAAGCGTACTGTTGCGTACGAGATTCCAAAAATAATTAATTATATTGGATATAATGTTTTTCTGGCAAAATTCTTGATATTCTTTTGCAGATAAGGACATTTTTTTTAAAATATCAAATTGCTCTTCATAAAATTTTATTAAGTTCAAAAACTTTGAAAAATTTGTTGTAAAGCTCGCACTATCATTTCTTATTAAATAAAGATACAACGCTTTGTTTTCAATAGCAATTGATGGCTTATTCAGCAAAGTCCGTAATATAAATATAATATCTTCGCCATTAGTCAGCAACGGAAAACAAATTTTATTTTTTGCAAGAAAAGACTTTTTATATATAGCTGACCAAAATTCATGTTGCCAAACTAAAGCAGTGTTTAGGTTGTTTTTTAAATAAAGCTCAATATTTTCATTCATCTTTGAAGTTTCTTTTTCACCATTTTGATGAATAATTTGCACAGCACCTTTGACTACATCGGCATTGTTTTTTTGGGCGGTTTCATAAAGAGTGCTTAGAAAATCTTGATCAATATTATCATCACTGTCAACAAAAGAAACATATTTTCCTTTTGCCAGTTCAATACCCCAATTTCTGGCGTTGGCAACGCCTTCATTTTTAGTAAAAGTATATACAGAAATTCTGTTATCTGTTTGGGTTAAATTTTTTAATTTTTCTAACGAATCATCTGTGCTGAAGTCATTAATGCAAATAATTTCAATGTTTTTTAAGCTTTGAGCACTGATGGAATTTATACATGATTCTATATATTTTGAAACATTATGAACCGGTACTATAACCGATATGGCGATATCTTTTATATTAGAGGTGTTTTTAACTACTAATTGCGGTTTTTCGGCTTTTTCCTTGGGATTTAAGGAAGCCGGAACAGTGAAAAATGTTTTATAATTATATGCAGTATCAATATTGAGATTATACTTTTTAATGACACTCAGTCGTTCTTTTTCAGTTAATTCGCTAGCTTTTGCGGAAATGCCACAGTAATTGAAAGTTGAACATAAAAAAGGTAAATGAGAATATCTTTCCTGATTTTGATAGAAAACTATCCATTTTTCCCAATCACTGACAATTTTATATTGTTCATCATAATAGCCGTATTTTTCAAATAATTCTCTTTTTATGTAAGCACTTTGGTGGCTAATGCAATCATGCACGAAAAATTGCAGGCTTAGCTCCGGAGGCAAACATTTATAACGAATGGATTTATCATCTAAGATGAATTGGGCGTCACCATAAAAAATATCGGCTTTTGTTGCGTCAAGATAAGGGATTACTCTATTTAAGACATTTGTATCATAAAAATAGTCTCCGGCATTCATAAAAAGCACAAATTCTCCGGTTGCTATCTTCAATCCCTTATTCATGGCATTATAAATTCCGTTATCAGGTTCAGAGATAAATGTATCTATTCTATGCTTGTATTTGTTCCATATTTCTTGCGTTTGGGCATTTGAACCGCCGTCAACGACAATCCATTCAAAATTTTGCCATGTTTGATTGATTATGCTTTCGCATGTTGTTTCTAAGTTTGGTTCATTATAGCAAATTGTGATTACGGATAATTTTTTCATCATCGGTGTAATCGTATTTTTATTGTTTTGATTAGATTTTTTGTTTGATTTTTTAGTTGAATTGGTCATTTTCTCACTCTCAGATAAAAAATTAAAACCACCTGTTTAGGTGGTCTGGGAGTTCAGAAATCACATTGTGCTCAATGATTCTTTTAGCCTTTCAAGCAGCTTTTTTCAGAGATAGCAAACTGCTTTTGGACATTCGCTAAAAGCTCCCAGACCATAATAGATGATCTGGGATTATTTAACTGTCGGTAATAAAAAAACTACCGACCGACTTAACGACGAAAATCCCTTCGCCGAGCACAATATGAGAGCTTCTGACAGCTCCGAACCACCTCTGGTTCTGAATAAGCAAAGATTTTGTTGCCAAAATACATCGCTTATTTTACGTTTTTATCTATCGTAAATTTTCCCTTAATGCAACAAAAAAATTCTAATCGGCTTATTTTATCCGTTTTATCTCATAAAATCTCTTGCAATTTGCACGAATTTGTATATAAAAGGCTCAAAATATATCAATCAAAGAGGAAAAAATGCCACAATTAAACGTCAATCCGCGCAAAACATTTGCGATTATTTCACACCCGGACGCCGGTAAAACCACGTTAACCGAAAAATTGCTTTTGTTCGGTGGTGCCATTCAGCAAGCCGGTGCGGTTAAAGCGCGCGGTGAAAATCGCAAAGCTCATTCCGACTGGATGAAGGTTGAGCAGGAAAGGGGCATTTCGGTAGCTTCCTCTGTAATGAATTTTGAATATAACAACATCACGTTTAATTTGCTTGATACGCCGGGGCACGAGGACTTTTCCGAAGATACATATCGTGTTCTGACAGCGGTTGATTCGGCTGTTATGGTGCTTGATTCGGCCAAAGGTATTGAGGCGCAAACCAAAAAATTGTTTGAAGTTTGTCGCTTGCGCAATATTCCGATTATGACATTTATCAACAAGCTCGATCGCGAAGGTTTGGATCCGTTTGAGTTGCTTGACGATATTGAAAATACGTTGGCATTGGAAGTTACACCGGCCAGTTGGCCGATTGGCAGCGGCAAAGATTTTCTCGGTTGTTATGATTTAATTAATGACCAGCTGATTTTGATGAATAAAACCGGCGACAAATCGCAAATTAACGACACTATAGAAACTTGTAAGGGCTTGGATGATGAAAAGTTGGATAAGCTTTTACCGGTACACATGGCCGCTAAATTGCGCGAAGATGTGGCAATGGTGCGCGAGCTTTGTCCGGCATTTAACTTAGATGACTATTTGGCCGGTTCGTTAACGCCTGTGTTCTTTGGCAGTGCCATCAATAATTTCGGTGTGCGTGAAATTTTGAACGGTTTATGTCGTTTGGCGCCAACCCCGCGCCCACAACCGAGTCAAGAACGCGTCGTGGCGCCTGATGAAGCAAAAGTTACCGGTTTTGTTTTTAAAATTCAGGCAAATATGGATCCGAAACATCGCGATCGTATTGCGTTTATGCGTATTTGTTCGGGGCATTTCAAGCGCGGTATGAACCTGTTGCAGGTGCGTACCGGAAAAGAAGTTAAAATCGCGGCTCCGGTCATGTTTTTGGCGCAAGAGCGTGAATTAACCGAAGATGCTTATGCCGGCGATATTATCGGTATTCCGAATCACGGTCAGCTCAGAATCGGAGATACACTGACCGAGGGCGAAAAAATCCATTATACCGGCATTCCGAGTTTTGCACCGGAGCTGTTGAAATCGGTGCGTTCGAAGGATCCGCTCAAATCTAAACATCTGGCCAGTGCGTTACAGCAAATTGCCGAGGAGGGCGGTGCGAGCATTTTTAAGCCGATGACCGGTGCTGAATATATTGTCGGCGTGGTCGGGGTGTTGCAGTTTGAAGTTATTGCCGATCGGTTGCGCACAGAGTTTAATGTGGACGTTATTTTTGAACCGACGCAATATTTTACGGCGCGCTGGATAAGTTCGGATGATAAAGCCGAATTAGATAAGTTTTATAACGTTAATCAGATGAATATGGCTGAGGATTATAACGGCGATAAAGTATTTATGGCCCGCAATGCATGGCATTTGAACAAAGCGCACGAGGATTTTCCAAAGGTTCAATTACATAAAACGCGCGAATTGAATGCAGGTTAAGCAGAGGCTATGTTTGTTGGTATTTAACGTTGATTATGTTGTAAATTTGTAGTGTTTTCCTGTTCTAATTCAATCAGCTGATCGCCGTCTAAACGGTATTTAATGAAATTGGTTTTGAAGAACAGATTATTCTCTATAACGTAAAACGTGTTATCTTTTTCATTAGGGTTATATACGGTAAATCCTAAATCGTCGGCGATTAATTTACCGATTTGGTAATGAGAAATGATGGACGGAATTTGTTTGGTTTCCGAATGATACATAAAAAACGGAACTTTAGCGGTTTCAATTAATAATTGACCATGTCCCCATTGTCCTTGAAAATTAAAAAGCTGTCCGTGGTCGGCAGTAATATAGATGCTGTATGGTTGATTGCCGACTTGTGATACAAAATTTTCAATCAGTTGATTAATAACATCATCCATATATAAAAGGGCATTATCGTAGGCATTTGTGGCGTAAGTTTCACGCGGTTCCGAAGGGTCATCAGGCAAAAATTTGCGAAATTCGGCCTGACGATGGGCGTAATGTTCTTCATATATTGCATGTGGCACACGCAAATTAATAACGACGAAATTTTTTTGATTTTTGAAATTGATTCTTTGTAGTAACAGAGGCAATTCATCATCTTTTTGAGGTTTCAGTTGTTTTGAAGATGAAGGAAAATGTATGTTTTCTTTTTCGTTGGTAATGATTTCATCAATGTGGTTGGCATTAATATCTTGCAGTACATGAGCTTCTTGAGTGGAGTAATAATAATTTTTGAAACCGGCTTGGTGTGCTAACTCAAATAAATTACCGGAAGAATTACGGATATTGGCAAGATTTCCGGGTTCGCGTGTGAGTGTCCAAAAGAGTGTGAGCGCACCGCGAGTGCCAACGCTTCCGGATATACCTTGGGCATGTTTCCATAGATTGTTGTTGGTAAGTAATTGCTGTATATGAGGGAGTGTGTTACGGTGATAGCCAAACATAGGCAGGTGAGAGGAAGTTAAACTTTCGCCCATGATGAGCAAAATGTTCTGAACAGGAGAATTATTTTGTTTCGGTGTGACACTGTAAGGTTGCCAATTAATAGGGTGGGTTTGTGCAATATAAGGTAGTAAAGTTAACACTTTTAAGCTGTTTTGAAGAGTGGTGTCTGCCGGATTAAAATGATGTTGTATATTTAAAGAAGACGCATCATAGTAAAATTTACAACAGATTATCAGGCATAATAATGTGTAACTGCCGTGCCAACGATATAAAGTTGTGCGTTTGTAAAAGAAAATTATGATGCCGTAGAAAATGAGCAAAGTCGGCAGAATATACCAGACAACAGGCCAGTGCGCTATTTGAAAAATATCTTGATGGTCATAGAGAATATTTAGAAGATATTCAATGTTAAGCGGCACGCCGAAGTAAGCCAAGCAGTGTGTATTAATGATTTCAGAAGTAAAAATGAGGGCAATAAAAAACCAAAAACAAAATGGACCGGATAAGGACAAAATAAAAGCAAACAGCGTAAACAGAAACATAAACAAAACGTTGATGTGAAAAGGGGTTTGTTGATGCATATGAATAATTAAGTTCGGGATGTATACGGCGGTTAAAATTAATCCCGTTATTAAAAGATTAGGAAAAATCGGGGAAATGCGGCGAGTAAAACTAAACAAACTTTTCTCCCTTTGAACGGGCGTTTCTCTATCAGAACAACCTTCAAAAATCAAAATAAAAAAGAGGGAAAATCCCTCTTAAAGTGGCGGAGCGTAGAGGACTCGAACCTCTGCACCGTTATTCGCGGTGACGGATTAGCAATCCGCTGTATTACCACTCTACCAACGCTCCGTAGCGATTGTTATATTTAACCTAAGATTTATAGTCAGTCAATATTTTTTTTGCATTTGTGCAAATTTATTTTGTAAATGCTTGAAAATCTTTTATTGATGACTATTTTGACATTAAAGGAGATAATTATGGAAATATATTTGCTGATAGCTCTTCTTTTTATTTATGCTTTGACGGCGGTTTTGGTGAAGACCGATATTATGCGGCGAATTTGGACGATAGCTTATATTGTAGCCTTCGTTTTAACTATGGTGGCAATTGCCTTCCTAAGAGGAGCGCATCAAGATGTGATGATGACGGCGGATAGTATGAATTGGTATTATGTGCTATATATTTTCGGCTCGATATCGGCTGTTTTGGGTGTGATTAATATTTGGATGTATCGTAAGGCTTTGTGGCACATTCTTTATTCGCCGACAGTTTCAAGTAATAAAGAATAGTTGCGAAATTTGTTTTTTGGTGTATTATATCGACCATAACGGAGATATAATATGTTGCGCATAAATAATATAGCAATGCCGCTTGAGGCTCAAAAAACAGATATTCAACAGAAAGCTGCTCAAAAATTGGGCGTTCAGTCAGCGGACCTACGTTATTTTAGAATCAGCAAGAAATCGGTTGATGCGCGTAACAAAAAAAATGTGCATTTTGTGTATAGTGTGGATTGTGAGTCGTCTTTGTCTGTTGTTTCGGGAAAGGATATTGAAAACATAGCGCCGGTTGAAAAATTACACTTCAAAATTAAAGATGACGGTGTGCAGCCTGTTGTTGTCGGTAGCGGACCGGCCGGTATGTTTGCCGCATTGGCATTGGCAGAAGCAGGCTTAAAACCGATTGTTTTGGAACGGGGCGATCATGTGGATATGCGCGCGCAGAAAGTGCATACGTTTTGGCAAGGTGGTGCCTTGGATGGTGAAACCAATGTGCAATTCGGTGAAGGCGGGGCCGGTACTTTTTCAGATGGCAAACTGATGACTGGTATTAAGAAAGATAAGTTTGTGGCTAAAGTGATTGATGATTTTTATGCTGCGGGTGCGCCGGAAGAAATTTTATATTTGGCGAAACCGCACATAGGCACCGATAAATTGCGTGTGGTGGTTAAAAATTTACGACAAAAAATTATCAATTTGGGTGGAGAATATCGTTTTAATCATAAATTGACCGGGCTTATTGTGCAAAACGGGGTTTTGAAAGCAGTGAAAGTGCAAAACGGTTCGCGAGAATATGAATTGCCGGTTAAGCGCTTGTTTTTAGCAATCGGTCATAGTGCGCGTGATACATTTGAAATGTTATACCATGCCGGATTATATATGCAACAAAAGCCGTTTTCGGTTGGCGCCCGCATAGAACATAAACAAGCGCTCATCAATCGGGCACAATATGGGGAGGCGGCGCAAAGTTCGTATTTAGGAGCGGCTGATTACAAGTTGGCAACGCATTTAGCAAATGGGCGAGGGGTTTACACGTTTTGTATGTGTCCGGGGGGGCAAGTGGTGGCTGCTGCCTCGGAACACGGACGGGTTGTGACCAACGGAATGAGTGAGTTTGCACGCGATAAGCAAAATGCCAATGCGGCATTGTTGGTGGGTGTGGATAATCATGATTTCGGCAGTGATGAGCCATTGGCCGGTATGTATTTTCAAAGGCAACTGGAAGAGGCGGCATTTAAATTCGGTGGGCAAAATTATGGCGCACCGGTACAGTTGGTGGGTGATTTTCTGGTTGGGCGTGCCAGTAAAAGGGGCGGCGATATTGAGCCTTCATATCAACCGACGGTGCGATGGACTGATTTGGGATTGGTGTTGCCAACAGAAATTGCTGATGCTATGCGTATAGGTATTAAAGAAATGGCCAAAAAACTGCATGGATTTGATGCCTTTGATGCAATTCTGACAGGTGTTGAAACGCGCAGTTCATCGCCGGTGCGTATGGTGCGTGATGATACCATGCAAGCCAATATTAAAGGTATTTTCCCATGTGGTGAAGGAGCGGGATATGCCGGTGGTATTACGTCGTCAGCCGCAGATGCATTAAAGGTTGTGTTCAGTTTGTGTGAAGATTAGTTTTAGCCTAATGAATCGGCCTTAAATTGAATTTCGAGCCATTGATTTTCTTTATCTTCAAGTTGTTGTTTGCAAGTGGCTAGTTTAGAAGTTAATTCATCAAATTTTTGCGGATCGTCCGTATATAAATTAGGATTGCCGAGGGCTATTTCAATGGCTTTGATGTCAGTTTCCAAATTATCTATTTCTTGTGGCAGATGTTCAAGCAGATATTGTTCCTTAAAACTCAGTTTTACGGTTTTATTTTTTTCACGCGGTTTTGTTTCAACGGTTGATGTTATTTTTTTGACTTCTGTTTTGGTGGGGTGGTTTTTTAGCTTTTCAAGCAGTTCGGTATATGTGCCGACGTGTTCATAAACCGATCCGTCACCTTTCATATATAGCAATGAAGTGGCTACTTTATCCATAAAATCACGGTCATGGCTAACAATAATGATTGTGCCTTCGTATTCATCCAGGACCTCTTGCAATAAATCAAGCGTATCCATATCCAAGTCGTTGGTTGGTTCATCTAAAACCAAAAAATTTGATGGTTTGGCCAATGCAACGGCTAACATGAGGCGATTTTTCTCACCGCCGGAAAGAGCCGCAACCGGCATTTGTGCCTGTTCAGGCTTAAACAGAAAGTCTTTCAGATAAGCGACAACGTGGCGAAAATGACCGCGAACCCATATATGATCTCCTTCGTTACATAAGGTTTTCCAAAGTGTTTTTTTAGGATCTAAACTTAGGCGATTTTGGTCAAAATAGGCCTCTTCTAAATTTTTGCCGACACGCACAAAACCGGAATCCGGTGCTAACTTTTTCGTTAACAGCTTCAATAGAGTGGTTTTCCCTGAACCGTTAGGGCCGACAATGCCCAATTTATTACCTTTTAGAACGCGAATGGAGAAGTCTTTGACAATGGTACGTTCGCCAAAATTTTTATAGATATGTTTGGCTTCAATGACCAATTTTGAGCGCATATCGGTTGTTTCTATTTCCATATTAACCGAACCGACGGTTTTAATTTGTTCACGACGTTCCTGACGGAGTTGTTGCAGGCGGCGCAATCGTCCCATATTGCGTTTGCGGCGGGCTGTGACGCCTTTATGTAACCATTCTGTTTCTTCTGCAATTTTTTTATTCAGCGCCTTTTGCTCAATAATTTCT
>JAZNQW010000126.1:0-20412 GCA_045590435.1 Alphaproteobacteria bacterium
TTTGGTTTTATTTACAAAAAGCCAATATCATAAGAGAATTTGTTGTTTTTCCTTGCATTAACAATTCAATAAATACAAGACGGGGAAATTACGGAGGTATTATCAAAGATCGCTTTGACCTGACGTTGGAATGTATAAGAAGAGCTTATCAATATGGTGATTTTTACAAAAATGACTTTAATCCACTCTTTGGTATGCCTAAAGAAGATAAAGAATTTTTCAAAATGTTCGGAAGTTTTGAAAATTACATCAGGTTCTTTTGTTTAGAAGCTTGGGTCAATGAAAATTACACGACTGTTAATGACTTATTAAGCGAAGATGGTAAAGGGTCATTACCGACAAAAGAATGGCTAGCAACAGATAATATTTTACCTAAAACAGATAAGCAATGGTGGATATTTTATCGCAATATTATGGATAGATTGAATGCTCGCAACAAACAAATCGAAAAGCTTTTATCAGACTGCTCAGAGGAAGATATGCAGCGATTGTATAACGATTTGAGACTATATTAATTTTTCTTCTTATACCAATCTTTTGGTTTGATGACCTTCACGTGCTTTCCCCAAGTGTATAAGAACCAATCCATTTCTTTGCGACCGCCGGCATGGAATTTAACCGTCAGCGTACCGTCAGGATTGCGTTTCAGTTCCTGCGTCGGGTGGAAGATATATTTTGCCGCTTCATCAGCAACTTCAGCATCAAATCGCCATTCCACTTCAAATGGTTCCTCCTGATACACGCCGAAAGAATTGGCCGCGTATTGTTGCAAACTGAAATTCGGAATAACCATTATCGGCTCTTGCAAAATTTCTACCTTTTGAATATTCCCGAGCATAAACATATGCGCCTCATTGCCGCAACAACCGTTGCTATGGTGGGCAACAAGATATTGATTGCGCTCACCATAAAGAAAGCCATAAGGATCAAGCTCAATGCTTTGGGTGGTTTTGCTCGCTTCAAAATAATAATCAATTTTGATGCGATGAAACTCCAGTAATGCCTTCTGTATAGCCTTAACAATATTGTGATTTATGTTTAATTTCGGTCCGGGACGACAAACAAACATTTCGCTTTGGCTCAGTACTTCGGCATCAGGTTCAATCCGTGTCAAAACGTCTGGTTTTATACTGGCTTTAACCTTATGAATGATTTTTTCCATAATATCAACTTGTGCCGGCATATTCTCTTTTTCCAATAGCGATTTTGATTTTTCAAGCACCGCCAGCTCATCTGCGCCGAATTGAATAAAGTCCTTTAGTGTGCCTTGCGGAATATACCAGCGTTTAATATTGTTCTCGCCGATAACTTCTACAGTTTGCTGAAAACGCTCCATAATCATATCACGCATACGCTCAGCCGTGCGGTAGGATACTTTGTATTTGTCGGCAATTTCGGACAAAGATACTCCATCGCGACCTGACTGCATCCAAATCGCCAAATCTAATAAATTATGTGTTTTTTCATAAGCCATAGTTTATTCTACCGTTAAAACTTAACATAAACAGCATAAGCGAGTAATTGGTTAATAGCAATAAAAAAATGCTACCGTTTGGGCGGTAGCACTTGTGATGAAATTTATATTGAAACAATACGAGCAGAAATCTGCTACACATGTATTTATCTTGATTTTATCATTATTCGCCCTCAAAAAATTATCTTTTTCCTTTTTTCTCAAACCGAAATCAGCAAATTGCTCCCGATAAATATTTTTGTGAGGGGAACTCACGGAAATTAACATTTAAACAATAGGAGAAAGATATGCTCAAAACTTATAATAAAGAAAATAACACCTATAGTCGTTACTTCCACGTTTCAGAAATAGAAGCTGCTTTAGAGAAAATGAAGCAAATCAGCAGTCGTGTGGAATATAGACCTTTTGACGAGATTCCTAATAGAAACCAAATAGAAGATTACCATGTAACCATTGATGATGCCAATAGCTTGGAAAGGATGTTTGCCGACAATCCTGCTTTCAAATTAGAACACCCGATGGATATTATGAGAAGAACCATATTATTAGTGGCTTGCGGTATGAGTGAAGACACCGAGGGAATTGAATACTTGATTAACAAAGGTGCAGAAATTAACCGAAATGACTTAATGGGTGAAAATGCTTTAATGTATGTCATTCAAAACCCAAATATGCCAACAGAAGAAAAACTTAAAGCTGTTCAATTACTGATAGACCACGGAATTGATGTAAATTGGCTTAATAGCCGTTTTGAAACTCCTTTGATGATGGCATTAAACCAGATAGAAATTGAAGTTGCCGAGCTTTTAATAGACAATGGTGGAATTGTTTATCACCCACCCAAAAGACCTAAAGAACAAAATACCGAAGAAGAAAACAAAGAATAACTCCTGACATATGTTCAACCAAACCGCTACAAATCCGTGGCGGTTTAATCATTTAATATCCAAGCAATGCCTTTGGCCGTACGGTTAGTTGTATCTTGAAAATGATTTCCGGAATTGATTTCAAACGTAGTATGACAACCGAGTTGAGTGAAATACCTTTGCAGTAAGATTGTATTTTCTTCAACTGTTTGCAATATGGTGTTGCGAGTTTTGGCTTCTTTATCGCCGAGAGAAAAATATACCTTTTCCGGCATTATTTGCGGATTATGAAATTGTACATATTCCTTAAAATCAGGAAACCAAAAAGAACCTGATGCTGACATAATCCGAGAGAATATATTGGTGTGATATACGGCATATAAACTAAACAATCCGGCCAAAGAATATCCGGCAAGCGCAACATATTTCGGGGTAGATGACAAAGATTGTAACACTTGCGGCAAAATATCATTGAGTAACAAATGCAAATATTCATCGGCACCACCCGAGCAAGGTGTGTCATTTTTGTAAATCGGCGGAATAGCCCACGGCGACATATCTTTATCCCAATCCAAATTTCCGATGGTAACAAGTGAAAAATCAACAGTTGTCAACTTTTTAAGCGCATCGTAAACCTGCTGACCTTCATCTGAAAAAATATGCAAAATAACTAATGGTGAATTATCGGTTTGAGCCGGATAAATCGTTATTTCTTTACCGCCGATATTCATTATATTGCCTCGGACATTTGCGACAATGCTTCTTCAATACCACGGGCAAGTTGGTCGGCGCAAGATGTGCCTTTGCCGCCGCAGTCGTTTCCTTTGAGAATTTGCACGGTTTTAACAGCGTCTGCACCTTCCAACAATTTACTGATAGCCAAAGTATTGCCGGGGCAACCGCCGTGAAATTTGATATTGTGTAACTTTCCGTTTTCTAAAGAAAATGAGATTTGTTTGGCGCAAACATGGTTTGTTTGAATTGTGTAGTCTTGCATTTCAGTCCTTTCTTAAATTTTGCCGTATTTTATAACAGAAAATAGAAAATGCAAGAAATCAATTTTATAAATTTTTACTTTATACAGCCTCTGATGGCACCGTTGGCTTCTCTTAAACAACCAGCAGCATAGATAAGTTTTTCATACTGTTTGGCTTTTTTGATATTCTCTTGCTGGCGGAATATATAGAACAGTTTGTTTTCCAACACTTCGCATTCTTCGGCCAATCTTTGCAGAATGTCATTTGTGGAGGCAGCATCATCTTCTTGTAAAACCTCGTAACTTGCGATATCATCGCAATGTCTGCCCAAATAAGCATCCATTTCTTCTTTATTTTCAAAGAATCTATAGCCTTTGCGGTTATTGTAAGTTTCCAATAATACCTTCATTTCTGCTCCTTATGCTTCATAAAGATATTTATGGGAATGCTAATAACCTCATCAAAATTAACTTTAATTTTAAGATTGTTTTGTATATTGAAACATTATAAATCAGGGGAATACAATGACAAAAGTAATGATAATTAACGGTGGTCCTCGTAAGAACTTTAATACCGCCAAGTTACTAAAAGAAGCAATGCACGGAGCAAACGATGCCGGTGCGGAAGTTGAATATGTTAATTTATATGATATTGCCTATAAAGGTTGTATCAGCTGTTTGATATGTAAGCGCAAGGGTATTGAACAAAAGGGATTATGCTTTTATAAAGATGCTTTGACCCCGATATTGGAAAAATGTCTTAATGCCGATGCGGTTATTGTCGGCTCACCTGTATATCACTCTTATCCAACCGGAATGTTTCGGAGCTTTTTAGAACGTTTCATGTTTCCGGCACATACATATTTGATTGATAGAGAAAACGGTGGGTTGAAACGAATTTTAGACCATACATTACCTGTTGGGGTGATTATGACAATGAATGCCACCGAAGAACAATTCAAACAACACCATTACGATGTTGTATTGGGTGACAATGAATGGAGCCTGCGTGCTGTCTTTGGTTATTCGGAGACGCTTTACGCATTTGATACATTCCAATACACGGATTATGCCAAATACGATTGTGATTTGTTTGACCCGGTTCATAAAGCCAAAGTTCGCGATGAACAATTCCCGAAAGACTTGCAATCCGCTTATGAAATGGGTAAAAGATTAGCAACTATGAAGGTATAAAATATGAGTATAGAATCTGACATTTTCAAAAAAGCGGTTGTGGATTTTGCAAAGTTGGAAACCTATGGTTTTCAAAAACAATCTGTCGGATATATATGTCAGAAGATATTTAATGATGGTGATTTTAGAGCAGATATTTTTATTGACAAACAAGGCAATGTCAGCGGAAAAGTTTATGAAATTGCAACAGATGAAGAATTTCTGCCTTTGCGGGTTGAAAATATGGGAGGTTTTGCCGGAGAAATCAGACTTGCTTATCAACAAATATTAGAAGATATCAAAGATAAATGCTTTATTTGTCTGCCTTTTATAACCGCTCAATCTAACCGCCTTGCAACGCTGATTAAGGCCAAATACGGAGATAATCCGCAGTTTTTATTCAAGAAACAGCCCGGATTCGGTGTGTTCAAAAATCCCGATAATAATAAATGGTATGGCATGATTATAAACACCAAAGCGGAGAAACTGAATAAAAACATAAGCGGTGAAACAGAAATTATTCATGTCAAATTAACCGAAGAAAAGGTGCAAACTTTATTGAAACGACAAGGATTTTATCCGTCTTTCAATAAAAATTGGGTTTGTATTGCTTTGGATGATACATTGAAAGATGATGAAATTATGACATTTATTGATGAAAGCCATGCTTTCACGATAAAACCAACGAAAACAAGGAGAAAACAATGAGTATTTATGATTATAGTGTGCCGAAACCAAACGGTGAAGAATTGAATCTGGCTGATTTGAAGGGCAAAGTGGTATTGATTGTCAACACCGCTACCGGATGCGGATTTACGCCGCAATATGAGGCTTTGGAGCAGATGTACGAAAAGTACCACGATAAGGGTTTGGAAGTGATAGATATTCCGTGTAACCAGTTCGGACATCAAACTCCGGGAAGTGATGAAGAAGTGCATGAGTTTTGCCAGTTGCATTACAATACCAAATTTGCACAAATGAAAAAATCCGATGTAAACGGCGCAAATGAGTTGCCGCTTTATACATATTTGAAAGCGCAAAAGGGCTTTGCCGGATTTGGAGAACATCAATACAGCAAACTTTTAGGTGATATGTTGGCGAAAGTTGATAAAGATTGGGCAACAAAACCGGATATCAAATGGAACTTTACCAAGTTTTTGGTCAATCGTGACGGGGTTGTGGTTGAGCGTTTTGAGCCGACTGCGGATATGAAAGACGTAGAAGCAAAAATTGCCGAACTGGTTTAAGCAAGGAAGAAGCAGATGAATAGTTATTCAAAAGCAAAAGGAACAGGAATAGAAAAAATAATAAAAGAACAAATGCAGGCGGAACTTTCCGGAGCAGGTATGTATTTTGCACTGGCACGGGCGGCAAAAGAGCAAAATATGAAAGATGTAGCCGATGAGTTTACAAAACTGGCAAATGAACACGCTGCGCAAGCCGCTTTTTATTCCGAGTTTTGCGGCAGATATCCTTTTAAAAAAGAGGAATTATGGCAATTTGTAAAAGGTTTATCAAAAGCAGAATACTGTGGCGAAAAGGCAATATTAGTACTTTCCGACAAAGTTAAAGAATCAGGCTTTACCGAAGCATCAGAGGTTTTAAAGACATTTGCGGCACAACATAGACATCACGCAGAAGTAACCTCCGAATTGGTTGAAAAATATGCTCCCGATGATGTTAAACAAAACACAAAGAAACGCTATGTTTGCAGCATTTGCGGTTTTGAATACGAAGGCGATATGGAAAGCGAACCTGAAAATTTTACTTGTCCGATTTGCGGTATGCCTAAGTCGGTTTTTAAACAAAAATAACAGGGAGAAAATTTATGCAAAAAATTGATGTGATTGAATATTTACCAAAGATTATGACTGAACTGAAAAAAGGTATATTGGTTAATACCAAAAACGGCAATAAATTGAATACAATGACTGTTTCGTGGGGACAAATCGGCAGAGAGTGGGAAAAATTTGTGTTTACGATTTATATCAGACACACCAGATTTACACACGAACAGATTGAAGCCAGCAAAGAATTTACCATTTCCATTCCGTTGGAGCGTACAACACAAATTGCAAAAGCAATCGGTTTTTGCGGTTATAGAAACGGTAAAAACATTGATAAATTTACGGAATGCAATTTAACCCCTGTTAACGGAATAGAGGTTCATTCACCGGCAATTAAGGAAATTCCGCTGACTTTAGAATGTAAAGTTATTTATAAGCAAGAGCAGGAACATAATAACGTGCCACAGGATTTATACGAAAAATTCTATAAAAATACACCATCTTCAGATGGCACAAGGACTAATGATGATTATCATACGGTTTATTACGGAGAAATTGTAAACGCTTATATTGTGGAATAAAATAACACATTTTGAATTTAAGCCGAGTTTAACCGCTAAAGCTTTTTTTATGTCTTGACAGGTACAGATAACTAAATTAAACCATAAAGCATGATAAAAAAATGGCTTAAGATATTACCGATTGTATGTTTATTTGTTGCACAAGTGATTGTGGCGGCACATATTCATAGTCCCGATGATGCTATTGCCGAGCAAAATTGCTTTTATTGCCAAACAGCGGCAGAAATAGCCGGAGCAGATGCACCGGAAGTTTTAACGCTTAATGAGCCTATTTATTACACAACAGATACAAGCATTTCTTTATTTGAACACATTGCTTATTTTAATCTTTCCTATCACTACGATACACGAGCACCGCCAAAAGCATAAATTTTTCAACTGAATATAACCAATGCCGGAAGTTTAACTTCTTGGCTTTTATGAACATATTTAATAAAGGAAAAATTTATGCAAAAAAGAAATTTAGCGGTAATGACCGCCGTTTTGGCTTTGGTATGTGCAAATTCTGCCAAAGCTGATGATAGTGAATTCTTAAAGAGAATTGAACAATTAGAAACCCGTATCAATGAATTGGAAAATAATCAAACGCAAACACCGATACCTGTTGCACAGGTAACGCCGATAAACTCCATGAGTGCGTTTAACCCGTATATCAGTGTGGTTTTGAACGGTGCGTATAACTATTATTCCAACAAGGATAAAGCAATCTCCGGTTTTCAGGTCGGCGAAGAAGGTGAAAGTCCCGATAAAGGCTTTAGTTTAGGAGAATCAGAAATCAATATCGGTGCAAATGTTGATGATAAGTTCTTGGCAAACTTAACAGTCGCCGTGGTTAGTGAAGACGGTGATGATAAAATAGAACTGGAAGAAGCCTTTATTCAAACCATCGGCTTACCATACGGAATGACATTAACTGCCGGACGCTTAAAACCTGTATTCGGTTATTTGAACGAAAAACACGCTCATACCGACGAGTTTGCCGACAGACCACTGCCATATCGTGTATTTTTGAACAATTCTTATAGAGATGACGGTGCGCAAGTATCTGTTGTGTTACCGACAGATTTTTATACCGAAATCGGTGGCGGTTTATACAAAGGTGGATATTTTCCGGCATCATCAGAAGGTTCGGGTGACGGTGCGGCAAACGCTTATGTTAAATTTGGCGGCGATATAACTGACAATCAAGCATGGCTCGCAGGCTTTTCATACCTTTATGCGAAGAGCAACAAAGGACGTGAAAGCGATGATATTATGTTCAAGGGCAAAGATAATCTTTACGGACTTTCTTTGAAATACACTTATGCTCCGACCGGTAATAACAAAGAAACCGAATTGGCTTTACAAGGCGAGTATTTGTTCCGTGATGAAAAAGGCAAATACAACATAGAAGATGCCGGATTTGAACAATACAATAACAATTCTTCCGGATGGTATCTGCAAGGAACATATAAATTTATGACCAATTGGAAAGTCGGCTATCGTTACGCCCAAATGCGACCGGATAACGTGCCGGACAGTTTCAAGGACACGCCGCTTGATGCCAAAGGTCATAAGCCGGAGATGCACTCTGTTATGGCTGAATGGGATAATTCGGAGTTTTCACGCATTCGCTTGCAATATAACTACGATAAAACAAGCAAAAAAGATGATAACCAAATTGTGCTTGAATATACAATGAGTTTTGGCGCACACGGTGCACACGGTTTTTAAGGAGAAAGAATATGAAGAAATTTATATTGTTTTTGATGATGGCAACACTTGTAGCCTCAAAAGCCTTTGCTTTGAATGTGTTTACCTGTGAGCCGGAATGGAAGAGCTTAACCGAGGAAATAACCAAAGATAAAGCCGATGTTTATAGTGCAACCAATGCCACGCAAGATGTGCATTATATTCAAGCCAAGCCGAGCTTAATTGCAAAAATCCGTAAAGCCGATATGGTGGTTTGCTCCGGTGCTGATTTGGAAATCGGTTGGTTACCGTTGATATTGCGTAAAGCAGGCTCGGCAAAGGTGCAAGAAGGCGGTGAAAATTTGATTTATGCCGCTCAATATGTGCAAACGATTGAAAAACCGACACGTATAGACCGTGCTGATGGTGATGTTCACCCCAACGGCAATCCGCATTTGCACTTAAATCCTTACAATGTTTTGAAAGTTGGTAAAGTCATTGCTGATAAATTATCTGAAATTGATAGCCAAAACGGTGAGTTTTATCAAAAGAATTTTGCTGATTTCAGTGCTAAAATGAACTCTCAAATCAAAACTTGGGAGCAAAAGGCTTTAGCCCTTAAAGGAACAAATGTCATAACCAATCATAAGAATATGAGTTATTTGTTTGATTGGCTAAAAATCAAGACCATAGGAACTTTAGAGCCAAAACCCGGAATTCCTGCAACTTCAAAGCATTTGAACGAACTTAAAAACATAACCGAGCAAAATAAGATAGCTTTTATTGCTTATGCCCCGTTTGAAAGCCCGAAACCGGCTGAGTGGCTTTCTAAAGAAAGTGGTGTAAAAGCAATTGTTTTGCCCTATACCATTGGCGGAAACAAAGAGACTAATAATCTTTTTGACTTGTATCAAAACAGCATTGATTTAATGCTTAACGCAACGGACAAATAAAATGAGTGAATTATTGATTTTATTACCGGCGCTTACGGTCGGATTGTTAATGATGATGGTGCATGTGCCTTTAGGACAAGAGGTCTTGAAGCGTGGCATTATCTTTATTGACTTAACCTTGGCACAAATAGCGGCAATGGGGGCAATATTTGCCGGAATTTTAGAGCTTGGGAGTTTTTACTCCCAAGCCACGGCTTTGATTTTTGCACTGATTGGCGGATTGTTCTTTAAGGCAATAGAAAAACATTTCAAAGAAATTGCCGAAGCCATTATCGGATGCACGTTTGTGTTATCGGCAACTTTGGTTATTTTGGTGTTGAGTGGTAATCCTCACGGAGCAGAACATATCAATGACATTTTATCCGGTCAGCTTTTGTTTGCTGATTGGGAAAAAGTATTATTTGCCGGAACGGTCTTTATGACAGCAACTGCTTTGATATATGCCAAACCGGAAATTTTTTTGAAAAAATATTTCTATATTGTTTTAGCCTGTGTAATCACAACATCCGTGCAGATTTGTGGCGTTTATTTAGTTTTTGCCTCGTTGATATTTCCAGCCGTGGCAACAAGCTACATGAAAAATGAAAGCAATAGAAGATTGACCGAGTATGCAGGCGAGACATTCGGCTTTGTGTTCGGACTTATGGTATCATATTACTTTGATTTGCCTGCAGGACCTGCAGTTGTTTGGGCAATATCTTTAATGATGCCTGTTTGCTTGGTAATGAAACGATAATAAAACATTTTATTTGTTGTAACAATGAGCCGAGTTTAATCGCTCGGCTTTACTTTTATGAAAAAATTTTTCTGAATCAACTCATTGAATTTAAAAGAAAATCATGCAGAATCATGGACTTATGCGTATTTTTTTGTAAAAAAAGTACTTGACAAGCGATTCGGCGCATGTTTAAATCATAACAGAAAGCGAGGGATGCCTCCCGAGACATTTCTCAAAAAGTGAATTTATAACCAACTTGTCCCACTTTAAGCGGACTAAAAGGAGATTAAAATGGAAAATAATATCAAAGTGAGTCCGTCTCACGAATTACTTGAAGAACTTAAAACAGCCGTATTTAATTGCGATATTGAGGCCGTAGAGGCTGCCTTGAAAAAAGGTGCAAAACCGAACCTTCCGTATAATCATCATGGCTGGACACCATTTCTTCGGGCTTGCCGAGCATTCTATGAACCGGAAGTGATTAAGTTGTTTTTAGAGCACGGTGCCAACATCAACGGCAAAAACAAAGATGGCGAAACCCCGCTGCATATTATGGCGCAGCATCGGGCTAACTATGATTGTTTGGAACTATTGATTGACGCCGGTGCTAATCCGGATGCGCAGGATAATGACGGGTGTACCCCGCTAATGGATGCCGTTCGCCATCCGCAGGCAATGATGCGGAAAGACTTAATCCGTGGTTTGGCAGAAAACTCTGATACCTCTGTCAAAAACAATGAAGGCAAGACAGCCTATGATATTGCTAAAGAAAATGAAGCCTTTAATGATGATACATTATTGCTTTTTCTGAAACCTGTTGATGACCTAACCGAAGATGAATTTCATAAGATTTTCAGCACATACATGGGAGGTAACAATGAGTAATAAAGTTGCCGACCGGAACGATTATTTTCGCAAGAACTTATCACAAGGCACGTTAGTTTTAACGCAGGGCATTCGCTCTAACACTGCCGAAGACATCAAAGAAATCATAACCAAAGTGCGCAATTTTGATACTTTTGATGCAAAC
Source organism: Alphaproteobacteria bacterium (assembly GCA_045590435.1). Classification (GTDB taxonomy): domain Bacteria; phylum Pseudomonadota; class Alphaproteobacteria; order RF32; family CAG-239; genus RUG410. Next base: position 11,230 of record JAZNQW010000126.1, read on the forward strand.
AATGACCCTTACAATGAGCACGATTTCGGTGCCTTTGACTATAAGGGCAGGCGGATTTTCTGGAAAATTGATTATTATGACCAAGAGTTTTTGTATCTTTCACCGGATGTATCAAATCCAAGAGTAACCAATAGGGTGCTAACCATAATGTATGCGGAGGAATACTAATGAAATACGATGTAATATGTGATGCGTTTTTGGACGACCTGATTAAGGCGGTCAATGAGAAAATTAAAAAAGGTTGGAAGTTGGTCGGAGGTATAGCCACGATGACCCATCAGCCGAGATATACAGTTTTTTACCAAGCGATGATTAAAGAAGAAAAACCGAAAGAAAAATAACATTTTAGCAAGAAAGGCTGCGAGAATTTTTTCCTTTCGCTCACAGCCTTTCATAGGGGACCGACTATGATTAACAGCGAATTTGTTGATGACAAGAAGATTAAAGACATTTTGACCTATATTAAATCTATGAAGCATTCCGAGCAAATCAGAATGATGTTCCTTTGCAGCCTGAATGGTATGCGCTCAATCAATTTCGCATACTTGCAAGTTAAAGATTGCTACAATGCCGAACTCAAGCCGAAGGACATAATCAATTTGAACAATGATAAGAACAAGGGAAAGCATAGTTGCCAATATGTAATGAATAGCCAGATGAAAAAAGAATTATCTGAATACCTCAAATATCTTCAGGCAAAATGGGGCGAAAACCTAGGCCCAGAAACGTATTTGTTCACTTCACAGAAGTTTAATAAACCCTATAACCGAGTAAGCATCAGCCGCTTGTTCAGTTCAATTTATAGCAAGTTCGGAATCAAGGGAGCAAGCCACTTGGGGCGGCATTTGTTCGTCTCAAAATTGGTCAATGCAGGGGTAAATATTTGCATCGTGCAACGGCTCGCAAATCATAGTCAGATTTCAACAACTCAAAAATATTTTAATTATAACGAGCAAATGCTTGTAAATGCTGTAGAAAATGCCAAAATATAACATAAACAGACTATGGATTTTGAGCCATTTTGAGTGGATTTTTGCTAATCGGAGCAAATTGAAGACCAGACCATGCGCAAATTTCATCGTTACGGGATTTGTAATCAACGCTTTCACTTGTCCGTATTATGCCTACAAAATTGATAAAATTACGCTCGGGAATTTAATTGAGTTATGGGACAAAGGCTTTATTTATAAGGGCTTCCCGCTAATTCACTACCGAATGTCATACGGAGATAACTCTACAAATATCGCCTTCTTGCTCCGTAAGCTCGCGCCCATAGCGCTTGCTAACTTCGCTTCGGTCACTTGTCCACTAAATTCGTTGTCGCTGTCGCGCCTTCTCATTAAGTGGTCTTCGCCCGTCTTCCAAAAACAACATTTTGAGGTTGTTTTTGTTTCTCCGGCATTTACCGTGGAAAAGTTTTCAGTCGCCGATTTTTATACAATGATGAAAAAAAATACATCGCAAATGAAGATGTAAAATCAATTTTTCGCAAATTACGAAATTCAAAACTATAAAATTTTTGGGCTGATTTATGCCTTTTTTAACCAAAATTGCCTTAATATTACCCCAAAATGAGGTGAAAATGATGAAAAAAGCAGTTTTTATAGTGTTTTTAGGCATAGTCGGATTGAGTGCAATTTTTGCACAAGCGTTTCCGGTTGATGATAGCAATGGTGATATTTACACTAAAAAAGATAATTTTGGTATAAAACAGGAAGATGCGGTAAACGTAAATCATATCAATTCGCCATACTTCACCATGCCGGATGTTTTTGAAATGAAGTCAAATGAAAACTTAACAATTTTGAGTCATTATCCGACTTTTCAGCAAACAACGGAATATTCATGCGGTCCGGCTGCGGCTTTAACTGTTTTAGAATATTATGGGAAAAAAGGGGTTACCGAAAGAGAACTGATAGAAAAAATGGGAGCGAGTTTTGAAACCGGAACGAGTGTTAAAGGCATTGCAAATTATTTTCGCAATCTTGGTTGGAATGTTAAGACAAATCTTGATGAATGGCAACCGCTTGAGGATTACGAGCCATTTGCCTCTTTTGTGCAAGAACAATTAAAATCAGGGCACCCGATTATGGTGGAAAATGTTTTTATGGGCGGGCATTGGCGCGTTATCATAGGTTATGACACAATGGGAACAAAAACAACCTCTGATGATGTGCTGATTTTTGCCGATACGTATGACACGGCTGACCATAATCAAGACGGATACGGTATTGAAAACGGGGAAAACTTTTTCTGGTCTTGGTTTGACCATCAGATACTGCCGGAAGATGAAAGAAAACAACCCTTTGTGTTGACATATCCGAAAGAAAAAATGGGTAATTGATTATAACGGATTTATTTTGAAAGTTTATTCAGCCAAGCATTGATTTTATTGGAAACTTGCTCTTTATACTTTTCATCAATATTGTTAAAGTTTTCACTCGGCAAAATTTGCGCATTTTTAGCCATATCCGCAAAATCTTTATAGAATGAGCCAAAGTTGCTACCTTGCGTAGAGAACGGAACTACACGAGCACCGCCGAAATCGGTTACTTTCAAATAAGAATAAAGCGCCGGAGCCATCGTATACCACCAAACCGGACCGCCGACAAAAATGGTATCATAATCGGCCACATTCGGAAGATTTCCTTGCAACTCAGGATAGTTTTTGCTCGTCAGCTCCTTCTTGCTTTTCATATAAACTGACGGCGAAGAATAGGTTTCGACTGTTTTGATTTCAAAAATATCGGCACCGGTTTTAGTGGCAATCTGTTCGGCGATATCCTTGGTATGACCGGTGAGGGAATAATAAACAACCAGAACTTTGCCCAAATCGGCATTCAACTTGACCTCTTTATCAAAGTTTGCCATTTCGGCTTTATTTTTGGCCGCAACACGGCGCAGGTGATAAAAACTTGCCCCTCCGATAACAATGGCCGCCAAAATGATGACATATAAAACAACCTTCAACATATTTTTTCTCCCAAATGAATTTCTATGCTTTTATATATAAATTTGCCTTTGAGGCGAGTCAACGTAAAAAACAAACCGCCCCACCATCGGCAAAAAAGAATTTCTGATGCAGTGCAAAGCATATGTGTTTAAGAATTTCTTCTTTCTAATTCATTAAGAGTCTTGCCATCACTATTTTTCCATTCAAGCCAACCATTTGCCCTTCTTCCTAGCACGATAGATGCTGCAGATGACACTGAAGAGAAAAGTTTATTTTCTTGCAAAACATAGTGATTATCTTGTTTTTTTAGCAATCCAGATGAAATTAATTCATCTCGTTGAGATAACTTATCTGTACCTTTATGCAATTCTAATTTACAAATAGCCCCTTTATATAACAAGAAACCCTCTTCAGAATATTCACCTTTGCCTATATTTTCATATTTGTCAGAACAAACAAAAATATCTTTTGATGTTTTTTCACTACTTTCAAGAGGTTGGAAGCATTTTAATCCTAACACTGATAATAGTGTTTCAATTGTCTGGATGTAACATGATAATTCTGAAAGAATTTCTTCTGGTAAGTTAGGACATTTTGGCAATTGTTTATTTTCATTCATAATAGATCTGTTAACATCATGTGCCTTTTTGATGAAATAGTATTCAAGGTAGCTATTATGAGCATCATTAAATCCAGTTTCATCTTTTAGTCGAATAGCAAATACCATATTCCAAAATTCTTTTTTAATATCGTGAGAATATGTTCTACTTTTAACATCACCTTTCCCAATGTATATTTCTGGTTTTTCAGCTTGTAAGACATCTACAAGGATATAAACTCCATTAAAAGCCAATAATTTATTATTTTCAGAAAGACATGCCCTTGGTATTTGAAGAATTTCGATCTTATCCGTCGTTATGGATGCTTTTTTTACCCCTTTAGTATCTCCACTAGGTAAAAATATTTGAATTGTTTTTCCTGCCATAGTTAGTCTCTTAAATTTTGAAATCACTTACTTCACAATATCATGAAAAAGTTTCATTGCAAATATAAAATGTTAAACAATCCTCTCAATCCGCACAAAGTTTAACATTTTTTTGTTTGGGGTATTTTAGCCATCTTCAAAACTATAGTATTTTAGGGCTTTTCCGAGAAAATGTTAAATAATGATACTTCTTTAACATTTTTTAAGACATGGAAAGCACACATAAATTATGCGTGGTAATAATATGTAATTATAAAGTAAAACAATAAAATTAATTAGTGCTTGATTTTCAAAGTGTTTAATGTAGAATTAGCACATAATTCAATACTCAATAATGAAAGAACATAAAAATGGCAAAAGAAAGTTTTACTCCAGCGACTTTATCATTTGAAGATATTATTGATAACAGTAAAAAGTATGTGGTTCCTAAATATCAGAGGGATTATTCGTGGAATAATTTAAATGATGAATGGGATTTGTTATGGGAAGATATAATATCAAATAACATATATCACTATGTAGGTATTCTTGTTTTACAAGAGGGAGAAAAGGAAATAAATATTATTGATGGTCAACAAAGATTAACTACAATTACTCTTATCATTCTTGCTTCTTTATATTTGCTTAATGAATGCGCTGATAAAGAAAAAGATGAACAAAAGCAGAAGGAAATAAAAGAACGTCTTGACATTTTGATGAATAAATACATAGGCAAAAAAGCTGAAGATTTAAAATATTACAATAAGATTTCATTAAATATTAATAATAGAAGTTATTTCTCAGATATATGCAATATACAACAATATTCAAACATTAATAAAGTACCAGAAGCTGATGATCTGAAAACAAATGCATTTATTTATAAGTGCCTAAAATACTACTATAAACAGATTAAACGTCATTTAGTATCACCTAATTCTGAAAATATCTTAGATTTTGTAAAAAATAATATAACAAATAAACTAATTTTTACAACCATACAGGTTGCAAAAGATGAAAATGCCTATCTTTTGTTTGAAACGCTCAATTCTAGATCTATTGAATTAACAGCCTATGATTTATTAAAGAACCATTTATTATCAAAAGCTGGAGAAAAATTTGAAACTAGCATGTTAGATGATTTAAATAAGATCGTTTTAAATATTGGAAATCATGATATAACTAGTTTTATTTCTTTAGATTGGAATAGTAGAAATTCTAAAATTCCATCAAAGAGAGTATACCGAACAATTTCTTCATCTATAATAAATTGCGAGCAAGCCTTTAAATATGTACGTGAATTAAAAAAATCATCGCTATTATATCTAAATATAAAAAACTATAATCACGAAGATAAGGAAACAAAAGAATTATTGAAGATTTTAAGTTACATTCCTCAAGTAAAACAACATTATTTGATTTTATTATCATTAATGAAAACAGAGAGATATTCTTTAAAGAAAGTTCTGAAAGCACTATTAAATCTTACAATAAGGTATAATTACATATCACAGGGTCAGGCGAATAAGCAGGAAACTATATACAATAAAATTGCTTGCAATATTTTTAATCAAGAATACGTTTCTACTGATGAAATCGTAAAAGCCTTGAATTCTTCAGATTTGGATGTTCCTGACGACGAATTTATTGCTAAATTTACTAAAAAGCAATTCGCTAATGAAAAATTAGATAGATATATTTTAGCGAAAATTGAAGAAAGTTATGATGCTCATACTAAAATAGATTATGATAATGAAACAATAGAGCACATAGAAGATAGAAGATTTGAATCAGATTTCATGAATAGAATAGGAAATTTGACATTATTAACATTTGAGGATAATGGTAGTTTATCAGGAAAAACATATATAGAAAAGAGAGAATTTTATTCTCATCATCCACGGCATATTGTAAATATGATAAGTTCAGAATCCTGGGACATTGAGGCAGTAGATAAGCGTTCAAGAGAATTAGCTAAAATTGCAACCAAAATATTTAAATAACAATTAATCTCAATATGTAGCCAGAAAATTTTTATTTTAGTGCTGATCAACAAAGAAGAGATATTATTTCTTTTTCTTTGCAAAATCTAGTGTCCTATCCACGTTCGGATAGAGGCGGTATTGCAGGGCAAGGCGAGGGGTTATTTGCCGTTCCCTGATTTTTTTCAAATTTTCATCCAAGAACGGATATTTTAATTTGCAAAGTTCATTATAAAGCACATTTATCTTAAAGTTTGGATCATAAGTTCGCTCACCGGTTTTTATATTCGCGTCTGATAATTTCTATTTTTTATGCGACCATATTTATCAAATTCTGTTTCAGTGGTTTGTTGCGTTTTATCATTACCTATATTTGCTGTTTGCACCTTCGGAGACATAATTCTACCGCTTTTCTGCATTATTGTCAATGCTTCACTTTCATTCAGATTAATTTCTTGAGTGCTTCCTTTTGACTTTATCATATTTCGTAATTTTTGCGCTGCTGGCAGTTCCTTAGTTCTAGTTACAATATCAATATTTTCATTTTTCAGTTTACCGCACAATTGTTCTTTGTCAGTAGTATTTTCCACTTCAATCCGTGTGTCATTGGCAACAATAAATGATTTCGTATGCGTATAATCAGGTTTAGCTGTTTTATCAAAAACAATATGCTCTGCACCATTACAATCAATATTTTCGGGCAACTTCACATTATATCTGAATTTCAATTCTTCCATATCTTGAGGTAATTTCAAGTTTTTTATCCCTGATAAATCAACATCTTCAAGCGTCATCTTTTTGCACTTCATTTCGCTTAAATCAAGTGTATCACCTTGCGGCATTTTAACGCATGATAATGTAAAACTCTCGCATTCTTTAGGTGGTTTAATATTGATGTATTGCATGTGAGCCATACAAATATCACCTTTACAATCGGCAATATCAAGCATATCAACATTTGCCGCTAAGGTACAGTTGCGTATGGTTAAATCTCCAGTCAATCGCACTTCACTGATGGATTCAGAAATTTTTAAAGAATTTAAGGAAGCGTTTTCAATCTCTATACCATCATCTGTCTTTTTAGTTTTATCTTTAAAAGTCAAACCGTTAATATTCAAATTCCGGTCATATGTTTCAAGTGTTTCCGTTTGTCCTTTACGTTTGAATATATCAAGAAGATTCTCAGATTTTTCAGGATATGAAAAAGTTGGAAACTCCGTGATTTGTTTATTTGTTCTTGCCACCAAATAATCATTCAATTCACTTGTATTTTTCGGTGTATGCAACTTGGTAAATTCTTCCCAATCTACGCCGTCCTTCTTGAAGTATCCATTTTTATCAGCTATTTGCACCAATTTCTCGGCAACCCGTAAGTATATGGCAGATAGCGGATTTCTATCTTTTATAATAAGTGTTTCATAATCAAGTCTGTAATCTGGTCGATTGGCAGTTTGTTTTTCTTCAGGTGTGGCAAAAGGTCTTTCGGCTCCAGCCATATCATAAAATTTTTGCTCTTTTTGCTGTTCAAAATCATATACAAAAGCATACGATTTGCCCTCAATCTCCTTATAATGTAGGCCTCGCCCTAAGTTAGCTCCTATGGAATATTTTATAGCTTCCGTTAATCTATTTGTGCCATAAGCACAGTCACGATAGCGGCGATTAAAAGTAACAGCATAAGGCTTATCTCCTAAAAAACCGCCACGATAAATGTGTGTTTTTGAAGTAAAGTCTTTATCATCTTCTTTGGGAATACGGATACTCGGCATTTTTTCCGCAGCATATCTTAAATACTCAGATAATGTTTTATCAACATTTTCTTTATCTGGATTATTCTTAGCAATGTCAATAATATTACCTGTATATGCGTGCGGTATGGCTTCAATTAAGTTATCTTTGGTAATCGGCATCGCACGACTGGTTTCAATACCATTCTGGTGCATAATTTTAACCATATCGCTCGTTGCTCTGACGGCATCTTTCGGACTCTTAAAAAATGGCGTACGAATGCCAGTACCATCAACTACAAAAAGACTCAAATCATCTTTGACTTTCTCATCATAATACGGAACAGCATTAATTCCATCTTTTCTAAGCAAATTAACAACATCTTCTACAGTTTGTCCGTTTAAATGTAATCCTAATGATACGGAAACGGGGTGCTTTATCTTATCAAAATGGTCAGAGAGAACTGTTGATAGTAATAAATTATAACCAGTATCCGGCATTACGTTTTTCTCCTCAAACACTTGAATACTATATAATATTTATCATAGATAAAATATTTTGTCAATATCATCTTGCGACAAATGCAGTTTTCCGTTCCTAATTTCCATCACCAGCCACCTTATGTCGTTTATAAGGGAATCATACTTAAAAGATTCCCGTTTTACCAAGTGTATAGCGATATTATAATCATTAGTGTTTAACGAATACCTAAAATCCGTTTTTCCAATAATGTGTCTCACCCATGAGGGCACACGATACCTAAAGTAAAAGGTATGATTTCTGCGTTCTAAATGGTTATATTTTAATGTCATTGTGTCACACCCATGTGTCACAGATGTGCGTAAATACCATTTTACCGCCATTTTCGGGTCTTTTAAACGAAAAAAACCTCTGAAAATTCAGAGGTTTATTAAATTTACTGGCTGGGGCGGCTGGATGCGTGTAGACAAAACCGTAAAACCTCATTTTTTCATAAAATCAATAACTTGTTAAAATATTTTCTGGGGTGTAAATTCAAAAGTATTAGCACAAGTTATTAGCACTGCTAATACAATATATTAGCAAATTTCACCTGTCAATCAATAAGTTAGGTATATGTGGAGTTTTGATTTTTCTGCTAATACTTTGCTAATAGATTTAGACAAAAAATATAAATTCTATTTTACAAAAATTAATGCGGTGGTCTGAATGTCGTCGGTGTGCGTTTTGTATTGAGTTGCATATATCGTTTGCCTTCGTTTCCCTGCGTTTTGAGTGCGGAAATTGATTTTTCACGATAAATGATGCATAAAACAACATCACCGCATTGTATGACGAAAAAACGCAAGGGAATTGATATTGATATATTTTAGCTTGCGGTGGTTCTAAAAATAATAGTTTCATTTTTTAGCGATAATTGTTTCATTTTTGCAACTATTATCTTGATTCCGTAAAATAATTTTATATGGGATTGCTTTCGATTTAATCGGTTTTGAGTGCAGATAGTCGCAAAATATGTGCAACTCGTCGTAAAATCTCTCCGTCGTGGTTGTATGGTTAAAAATCAAAGGTGTTAA
>JAZNQW010000127.1:0-4684 GCA_045590435.1 Alphaproteobacteria bacterium
CATTATTCTCTTTTGCATAGCCTATGCATTCTTGGTTTTCGTCATCTGCCGAGCACAAACAAGCCTTAGGGACGTCATTTTTACCTTTGATGACACCTAAAAATGCCGAGGTTTGTGCTTTGGCCTTGTTATATGTTTCCAGTTGAGCAGAGGCTTGTTGGGCAATGGATTTGCATTTGGCCGGTGAGGCAGATGTCCACACAACACCGGTGTATTTATAGTCCTTCGGATTTCCCAGGCTTGAAGCAGCGCTTGCATCAACTTCATTGGCGGCTAATATGGCTTCACCTGACCAATAACTTGGGGTGCCGATTGTGGCGTCTCCGCCGCAAGAAAGAAATTGTTGCACCAAAGAGTTATATTTTTTGAGTGCTTCTACGGTGGCTTGAAGAGCTTTTTTGGCATTTTCATTCAAGTCTTTTTCAATTTCTTGAATTTCCTCTTCGTTGCAAGATTCAGCATAAGAAACAGTTGGTTGTATAACACAACAACCAATCAATAACGCCAAAAATAAAGCTGTAAAATTATTCTTTAGCGTCATCTTCCCTCTCTTTCGGTAGCGAGTTTGCTTGTTGATTCGATTTCGGAATACCCACAAAATATAAGGCGCTGCCAATAACGCCGATAAAAAGGGCTATGGAAATATATAATAAGACATTATTATCCAACAGCTTCAAAATGTTTAATTTTAAAGCCGTGAAGACAACAATAAATATCAAAATAGATAAAAATGTCGATTTCATTTATATATCTCCGTTTATCCTCTTACATTGTTGCCTACAAAAAGTTTATTCTTCATTATCTCCACCGTCATCTCCGCCATCATCTCCACTGTCTTGGCTACGACTTTCGTCGCGGCCTTTCCCCACAGATTCCAGTGCGTCACCGGCAGTGTGTGCCGCAGCGGCTACGCCGCCCAAACCTGCTTTATCGGCCGCGTTTCCAAGTTTATTCAAACCGCGACCGGCGCTATCGGCTATGCCGCCCATCGATGCTCTAGAGCCTACACCTAAGGCTCCGCCCACATTTCTGATACCATTGCCAACAGAGCTCTTTAAGGCTCGAGCGCCACCGGCCAAACCGGAAGATTCAGCCATAGTTCCTGCCGCACCTTTGGCACCTGACCATGCTGTGGCGGCTGCTCCGGCGGCGGCTTTATTAACCGTGCTGGAAATGGTGCTGCCGATTTGTGCGCCGGCGTTGATTCCCAGACCTCCGGATAATTTATTGGTAATATTCTGCACTTCACCGCTGAGTTTGAATGCAATCAGGCAACAGACGACCAACATAACCATTTGCATGCCGCCAAAGTCGAGCACTTTGGTTAATTCGCTGATGTTATTGGCATCTAAGTAAGAAACGAGTGTTTCTTGCGTTAAGCCGCTTGATAACGCTTGTAGCATGATTTGCGAAGATGCCGTAATGACAACACCCATAATAACAAAGTTGAAGAAGGTGTTTAAGAAGATATCCCATCCTTGTTTTGTGTAACTTCTGGTTAATTTGAACGGCCAACAGGCAATAAAGAACGGCAACATGGCGCAAACAATACCGAGTTGTAATGCACAGTCGAGCATATAAAAACCGATTGCGAAGGCTATCAGTAGCCCGAAAATGTAGAAAATAAGGCCGATTACCAGCATTTTGACGTGCGGGAAAATTTCAAAAATTTTATCTACAAAGGAGTTGCATATCATGGAACGCCCGATTGACGGAACTAAAACAGCGGCGTCATTAAATGCGGCGGCGGCACCAACGGCATTTTGTAATACTTCTGCCTTTAAATATGTGTCTTCATGATTGGCAAAGGTATATGGTGAGCCGAATTGTTGTATTTTGGCTTTATCTTCGCCGGTTAATGTTATGCCAAATTCGATGCCGCCGTCAATCAACGGTCCGATGGCCAAATCGTAAATTGTTGACGGATTAACCAGCAATAAAATGGCAATAGCCACCTTAAAGCCTTGAGTGGTTAAATTGGTAAGGTATTGGCTGATTTTTTGGGTTGCCGGTGTGGCAACGGCAATTAAAGTGATGTAGCCGATATATAATCCAAAAGCAATTCCAAGAAGTGAACGTAACGGAGATGCCAGGCTGTCAAATGATTTTTGGGCAATATTTTGAACGGCCAGAAGAATGGTGTGAAATAAGTTACAAACAATACAATGTTGTCCACCCATTTTGGCTTGATATTGAGCTACGGTCGGACATTCCGAATTTACGCTATCTTCTACAAAATCGTCATCTTTGGCTGTGCATTCTTTAATGCGGTCTGTTGTTGTGGTTTGTTCACCGGTTACCTGTGAGGTGCAGGTGCATTGGACCTCGGCATTTTCTCCCAGAGTGATTAAAGCCTCATGCGCCTTTTTACGAGGTTCTGTGATTTCATTTCTTAGTTTGTTAAGTTCCTCTAATTGTTTCGGACATTCTTCAAAGGCATCTAAAGCTTTTCCGCTGTTCATTTTGTTTGCAAATTCCGTAGGATTGGAACGGAATGCCGAGCCGGAGATCATGTTTTGGTAGCATTCAAAATTGCGCTCATCATCAATAATAATGATTTTAGTGCAGTCGGCTTTGAAATTAAAAACTTCTTCTAATATCTCAGAGGTAGCCTCATCAACGGGATAATCTTGTCCCTTAGAACCATTCATTACGAAATTCTGTATGTCTTTCAGATTAGAAACACCGGTTTGTATGCGTCTTGCCATAGCACCGGTATTCCAATCGGTATATTCGGCACGGTCAATAAAATTATTTACCACTTCCAGAACGGTTAATTTGGTGCCGCTGCCCGATTGTTGTAAAGATGCCCATTGATTTTTATCAATGGCAAGTGCACCATCCTTATCTTTATCGGTAAAATTAAGTTTTTCCTGTAAAAGTTCTTTCCACCATTTAGCATTACTTGTACCTTGCATAAAATGGCAAACACCGTTTTCGTTAAACCATATTTGATTAAGTTTGTTATTGAACTTACGTAAAGCGTTAGCTGCTTTTACTAAGGCCTCAACGGCTTCTTTGGCGGTGTTTTTGCGGTCTTCGTCATTAAATTCGCATGTATCATCTGTGGTTGTTGTGGAATTTTCCGGTGTTTGCACTTCCGGCATTTGTTGGCTACCTTCGTAGGCATAAACTAAAGAACACCAACATACCAAATTTATGCCGGCAATTAATAATAATTTTAGCCAATAACGACGTTTCCCCATATAAAAGTCCTTACAGATACACTACATCTCTTTAGATTATAGCACAATTTTTTAAAATTTATATTACAATATGGTTAAATATTCGTAATTAATTTCTGATATGTTTTTTTACTCTTTGTCATTTTCGGATTCTTCGGCATCATCACAAAATGTGCCGGTAAGAATAAACTGGCGACAATTAACGATTAAATCACGATTCTCTAACGGAAAAAAAGTAGATTCGCTGATAAATTTGATATTGTCGGAATATGATTGTTCGCTTGGCGGTGTTAAAAAAGGAAAACTGTCAAATCGAGAAAGTACTTTTGTTGTTAATTTTTTCATGGTTGAAGGGCAAAAAATAATTCCATGATCAATGTCTTGCGGAATTTTAGGGAGAGTAATGGCTCGACGTGTTGAAATGTCGGTTAACATCGGTCCTAATAAAAAATTGAAAACGCGTGAGTAAGACAATAATTCACAAAAATCACTTCCTGAATTTATAGGGTTCACATCCAGAATTCGCGCAATGTGATAATTTCGGTAGTTATTACTGTCACTGAGTAATTTTCGCATTAAAAGACAAGCCGCGCCAATGTTAATTACGTATAAATGACGCTTGATTTCAATGTTTTTCAGAAATTGAGTCAGCAGTTGAGCATGTGTGTGTAAATTGTTATGCAAAGAAGCGTAATTTACGGCAATCACGTTTACTTTTGCATCATCAAAAGACTCAGCAATATATTGAACAGAGTTTTTGGTGCGGGCGAAGTTGTGAATGATAAGAACAGTATCTTCATATAAATCGTCAAGTTCATACGCATCTATATATTTTAAAAGTGTTTCTTTGCAATGATTAAAACTACCGGAATCGCGGCGTATGTCGTTCGGATCAATTAATCGATATTTTAATGTGCGTGTGTGTCTTTGAATGCGCCAATTTTGATAATTGTAAATATCTTCCCAAAAAAAACGGCCGCCTAATGTAAAAAAATCGAATCTCATTTTTAGTCTCCCGCGAATCTATAAAGAATCTTTACGGAAATAAGTTAAAAAAGTGTTAACTTTTTGATTTTATGCTGTTTTTCGGCTTTTAGAGAAAAGCCGTGTAAAGGATAATCAGGCTATTTCAGTGAAAATGTTTAAACAGAATTAAGATTTTTTGAAGAGCTATTTCAAAATTAAAAATTAATAAAATCAGTGTGTTAGTTATATATGATATAAAAAAACAAAAAAAGCGAAAAAAATGTGTTGACATTGGTTTGGGAATATCATATAAGACACATCACCGGTTGCGATACAGCAAAGTTGAGCGGTGGGGTTCTTACGGAAGTAAGAAAAAAGAGTGATTGAAACTCTAGTTATAATAAAGAGTGAATAAGAAGAAGAGGATATGCGGACGGTATATGAGGTACCCTGATGGGTACTAAAAAATATAAAGTCTAGCATATTTGAGATAAAGGAACCTAAGAAATTCTTTATGAGAAAAAGTGATAGAC
>JAZNQW010000128.1:0-2929 GCA_045590435.1 Alphaproteobacteria bacterium
CAAAGAGTTTAATGATAAAGTTGGAATTACCGGTTTGGTTTTAACGCGCATAGATGGTACGTCACGTGCCGGGGCGGCTTTATCAATGAAAATGGTTTCGGGCGCAGCCATTAAGTTTTTGGGCACGGGTGAAAAAATTGATGATATCGAGGAATTTCATGCCGACCGCATTGCCGGCCGTATTTTAGACCGCGGTGATGTGGTGTCGCTGGTTGAAAAAGCGATGGAAAATGTAAATCAAGACGAAATGGCACAAATGGCCGGCAAAATGCTGAAGGGTTCGTTTGATTTAAACGATATGCTGAGCCAAATGCAACAAATGCAAAAGTTAGGTAGTGTCGGCAGTATTGTCGGCATGTTGCCGGGGCTTTCCAAGTTTAAGGCGCAAATAGAAGAAAACGGTATGGCCGATCAAATGATGAAACGTCAGGCGGCGATTATTCTTTCAATGACCAAGAAAGAACGCCAAACGCCGGATATCATCAAGGCGTCGCGCAAGCGTCGCATTGCGGCTGGTGCCGGTGTAACGGTTCATGATGTTAATGTTTTGCTTAAATCGTATGAGCAAATGTCAACAATGATGAAGAAAATGGGCAAGTTCGGCGGCTTGGCGTCGATGGCCAAAATGTTCAATAATCCGCTTGGTCGCTTGCCGATGGGCGGTATGAAAAACCGATTTCCGTTTTAGGGAATCATAACTAAATTTTGAAAGGAAAATGAAATGGCAGTTCGTATCAGACTATCTCGCGGCGGTTCTAAAAAACGTCCGTATTATCACATTGTGGCGGCCGACGCCAGAGCTCCGCGTGACGGTAGATATATTGAAAAATTAGGCGCATATAATCCGTTATTACCGCAAGACAATGAAAATCGTTTAGTGGTAGATAAGGAAAAGGTAAGCGCTTGGTTATCTAAAGGAGCACAACCGACCGAAAGATTGCAAAAGATGTTTGCTAATTTAGGTTTGTGCGCAGCACCGAAAATGGTTGAACGTCCGAAGAAATCGGCACCGAAGGCCAAAGCTGTTGAACGTATGAAAGAAAAAGAAGCTAAAGCCGCCGCTGCCGCTGAAGCAGCCGCAGCAGCCAGCGCTGAAGCTTCATCTGCTACAGAAGAAACAGCTTCTGAAGCAACTGAGTAATTTTCAGTAACGTAAGAATTAAGTGGTTATTTTGAGTCTGAAATAATAAGAGGCTTTAAGAATGAAACAACGTTTGTGTATTGGAAAAATTGTGGCCGCACATGGCATTAGAGGCGAGGTTAAAGTGTTGAGCCAAACCGCGATACCGACTGATTTGGCGCAATTTGATACGGTTGAAAACCAAGATGGCACACAACGATTTCAGATTAAAGTTTTGGGAATGTCCTCAAGCAACGTGCGCGTTAAAATTAAGGGTGTAGATGATCGCAATACGGCGGAAAGTTTAATCGGCACCGAATTTTATGTGGCACGTGATCAAATGCCAAAGTTGGCGGAAGATGAATTTTACAAAGGCGATATTGTCGGCTTAAAAGTTTGTCTTAAAACGCCGGAAAAGGTAATAGGCAAGGTGGCCGGATTTGCCAATTTCGGCGCCGGAGAAATTATTGAGCTGAAGTTAGACGGCAAGCGCGAAACCGAAATGCTACCGTTTACCAAGGTTTATGTACCGGAAATTAATCTTGAGGAAGGATATATTATTGTTTCGTCTGCAACAATGATTTTTGCGGCTGATGACGAGGATGAGCCAAATGTTTAAGGCTAAAGTTTTAACAATTTTTCCGGAAGTTTTCCCCGGTTTTCTGGGATATTCACTGACGGGAAAAGCACTGAAAGACGGACTTTGGAATTTGGAAGTGATCAACATCAGAGATTACGCTTTTGATAAGCATGCTTCGGTAGATGATACGCCTTGCGGCGGCGGTGCCGGCATGATTATGCGACCGGATGTTCTGGGTAATGCAATTGAGCATAATTATCAAAGCGGTAAAATCATTTATATGAGCCCGAAAGGACAACCTTTGACGCAAGCCAAAGTGCACGAACTGAGTAAACTTGATGAACTGACCATTATTTGCGGTCGTTTTGAAGGCATAGATGAGCGGATACTTGAAGAATATGACGTTGAGGAAGTCAGTATCGGTGACTATGTGTTAACTGGAGGTGAGCAGGCGGCAATGATTATGTTAGACGCGGTGGTGCGTTTATTACCGGGGGTTCTCGGTAATGCGGCTTCGACCGAAAACGAGAGTTTTGAAGCCGGATTGTTGGAATATCCGCAATATACACGACCGATAGAATGGAAAGGTCGCAAAGTGCCGGATATTTTGCTTAGCGGACACCACGAAAATATTGCCAAATGGCAACGCGAGCAGGCTCTTCAAATAACCAAACAACGCCGACCGGATCTGTTAAAAAAAACTTGATTTATAACAGATTCTGTTGTATAGGAATAACAAATTAACGTAAAAGGTAAAGAAAATGAACATTATTGAAAATATTGAAAAAGAGCAAATGGAAAAGCTGATAGAAGGCAAAAATATGCCGATTTTTAAGCCGGGTGATACATTGCGCGTTCATACCAAAGTAAAAGAAGGTGATCGTGAACGTATTCAGGTTTATGAAGGTGTTTGCATTGCGCGTAAAAATGACGGTTTGAATTCGTCTTTCACGGTTCGTAAAATTTCGTTCGGTGAAGGTGTGGAACGTGTATTTCCGCTGTATTCTCCGAATGTTGCAAAAATCGAAGTTTCGCGCGTTGGTAAAGTTCGTCGTGCGAAATTGTATTTCCTGCGTGCATTGCGCGGTCGTTCTGCTCGTATTGCCGACGATTTGGCTGCTGCTGCAAAAGCTCGTGAAGCTGCAAAAGCTGAAGAAAAATAATTTTCTTGCAGTATATTTATAACTCCTCAAATTTGGGACTATTCTTGAGTTTGAGGAGTTTTTTTT
>JAZNQW010000129.1:0-4298 GCA_045590435.1 Alphaproteobacteria bacterium
TGGCTACGATCCGACTTATTTTTTCCGACAACTTCTCTTCACGACTGGCAAATTCCAAATGCAACATTATTCGCTCCTACTTTATATCCAATTCCAACGCTTTCTGCAAAATCGAACTTGCGATTGGCGCAGCCACACCAGCTCCCGAAGATCCGTGTTCAACCACAACGGCCACGCTATAGCGCGGATTATCAATCGGTGTAAATCCGATAAATAAAGCGTGATTCCGTAATTTCCACGGTAAATTTTCTTCCCTGATAATTCCTGTTCGTCGCTCCCTCATGGAAATACGGCGCACCTGAGTAGTGCCTGTTTTTCCACCCATTTTAACACCATCCAAATTAAACCTGGCCTTTCGCGCCGTCCCATCTATGGCGTTAACCACATCAAACATACCTTGTTTTACAATTTCTATGTGCCGCCTCGAAATATCGAGTTTCCTAATTTTTTGCAATTCTTTAATGCTAGGCTTAAAAAATGTCGGTTTCACGGCATAACCGCCATTAACCACACGAGCCAACATTGTAGCCAGCTGTAACGGGGTAGCTAAAACATACCCTTGTCCAATACCGGCATTAGCCGTATCTCCACGCGTCCATAACGCTCCTTTTGTTTTTTTCTTCCATTCCTGCGACGGAATAAGACCGCTCTTCTGGTTATCCAGACCAACATCAAGCATCTGTCCCATACCGAGTTTCAATGCCATATCGTGAATTTTATCAATACCAACCCGCATGGCCGCCTCGTAAAAATAAATATCGCACGAATACTTCAAAGCCTCGATAATATTAAGAGGCCCGTGTCCTACATGCTTCCAACAATGAAACCTATTTGAACCGATATCCATACCCCCCAAACAATTAAAATGCGTATCCACATCCACCACACCGGCTTCCAATGCGGCTAAAGCCACCACAATTTTAAATGTTGATCCCGGAGAATATTGACCTGAAACCGCCTTATTAATCAGCGGCGTGCGTTCATTATGCAACAACTCATCCCAATGCTTATAACTGATACCGTTTGTAAATAAATTCGGATCAAACGACGGCGTTGAAACCAAAGCCAAAATCTCTCCGGTATGCACATCTAAAACCACCGCCGCCCCACTATGTTCGCCAAAAGCCTCATAAGCTGCCTTTTGTAAGCGCGAATCAATACTTATTTGAATGCTGGCACCTTCACTACCGGCATCACGCTCAATCTCTTTCATAACACGTCCGTACGCATTAACCTCAAGCTTTACCGTTCCGCCTTTTCCTTGCAATTTATAGTCGAACGCCTTCTCTAACCCTGATTTACCGATTTTGAATCCTGGCACCATATATAAAGGGCTGTCTTTTTTATCTTTATCCGAAACCGGCCCGACGTAGCCCAAAACATGAGCATATAAATCGGCATATGGGTAAAACCGGTTCAACCCTTCATTAATTTCAATACCCGGCAAATCCGGCGCATGAAGCATAATTTTCGATACTTCATCCCATTGCAAATTACTCCTTAACTTAATCGGAATAAAGCGGCGCCGGTTCTTAATACTTTGCGCCACTTTTTCACCTTCTTCCTCCGAAAATGGCAACAACTGCTGAAATGTCGCAATTGTTCTATCAATATCAGATGTCTGTTCAGCAATCAACAAAGCCTGAAAATCCTGATTATTTTTAGCCAACACTTCTCCGTTTCGGTCATAAATCATACCCCGCGGCGGCACTAAAAAGCGCGTTGAAATACGGTTTTCTTCCGACATCACACGATATTTGTCGGCTTCCATAACTTGCAAATAATACAACCGCACCGCAATAACAACAAAAGCCAACAAATTCAAGCAGACAATAAAAATCAGTCGCCGGCTCAAAACTCTTTCTTTTTCGTTTTGATTACTCATTAATCCGCTCCTGAGGTAAGAAATTACGTGCAATCCACGCATTTATATATGCAATAAGCGGATAAAACATTAGTGTTGATATGAAACCTAATCCTATTTCGGCTAAAGGTAATAATTGTTGAAAATATAAACTGAGCAATACCCACTTAATCAAAACAAAAACAGCCTCAACAACACCGAACGCTAACCAATTAATACCAAATGATGACATATTAAAATATTTTTCGAGCCACCCTGTAGCCCAAACCAACAACATCAAAATCACCACGTTAATCCCTAAAGGTGATGAACTATAAACATCAATCACCAACCCAACGGAAAAAGCTGAAAGAAAGCTGAAAATATACCCACGCGTCAAAGCCCAGTAATAAACGCAAATCATTCCAATTGCCGGTCGAAAATAACTAACGTGCGTCGAATCAACCGGCATAAAAAACAAAAAAACCATTATTAAAGTCGTTATCAACGGAATCCGGTGCACGAAAAATAACTTCAACTTTTCTTGCAAATTATCGCGCATTTGCTTCGCCTTCTACAAAATCCACCGATAATTCGGCATCAGGCGTTAATCCGTAATCGACAATACGCACATACTCAATCCGGCTGATATCTGCCATCGGCTCAACTTCAACCTTATTTCCCGTAATAGAGCTGACAAAACCTATCGGCAAGCCGGCCGGAAACATTCCGCCCACGCCGGACGTAACAACAATGTCACCTTCCTGAATATCAGTCGTTGAGCGCATAAAAATCAACTGTGGTAAATCTTTATTGTTGCCGCTTAAAATACCACGCACGCGCGTTCTTTCAACCACCACCGGAATTTTAGAATTAATATCGGTAATCAAAATAACTTTAGCATATGGCGCACTCACCGTATCAATGCGCCCAATAACACTTTCATCTCCCATCACAATCTGGCCTTTTTTCACATTTTCATCACCAATATAGACCAATAGCATGTGTGTAAAATTATCACTCGACTCAGCCACAATCTGCGCGCTCATAAACGACGCCTCAGCCGGTGGCACATAATTCAAAAGACGTGACAACAGTTGGTTTTCCACTTCTAACGTTCGCACTTTATTCTGTAAAATCATCATCTGCTTATTTTCATTACGCAACATCTCATTATCGGCGTAAATATGGCTGATATCGTAGAAATAAGTATAAACCCGATGAATAACACGCGCAGGTAGTTCAACCACTTGCATTACCGGCCCCGTAACGCGTAAAATAACTTTATCCAAAACCCCAACCACCACACTATCTACATGGCTGAGCAAAATGAATAAAAATGCCGTTAAAAATAAGATAACAACAAACAGCCTGCGAAACAAATTTTTCAGTTCACCCACTTTAATAAGCAGTATCTTTTGCCGCACCATATTGTGGATTCCTTATATATTTCAATTAATTTGTCGTTGAAAGCACACTCTTATAGCGTGTTAAATGGTCCACCACTTCACCGCAACCTTTTGCCACGCAAATCAGCGGATTATCGGCAATTGTAACCGGTAAACCGGTTGCCTTACGCAATACTATATCCAAATTTTTAAGTAAAGCGCCGCCACCTGTTAATACAATACCCTTATCTACAATATCTGCCGCCAGTTCCGGTGCCGTATTTTCCAGTGCCACCTTCACGGCTTCCACAATATCGGCCACCGGCTCAATTAAACTTTCTGCCACTTGTCGTTCGGTAATTGTAATTTCCTTCGGCACACCGTTAATTAAATCACGACCACGGATTTCAACCGTGCTCCCATCTCCCTGTTCCGGCGGGCATGCCGAACCGATTTCCTTTTTAATACGCTCAGCACTGCGTTCACCCACCAAAAGGTTCATATTACGGCGAATATAGTTCACAATCGCACTATCCATTTTATCACCGCCCACACGAATAGAACGCGCATAAACAATACCCTCCAGTGACAAAACAGCCACCTCGGTTGTACCACCGCCAATATCAACCACCATACTGCCGGCCGGCTCGGTTACCGGCAAACCGGCACCGATAGCCGCTGCCATAGGTTCTTCAATCAAAAACACCTTATGCGCACCAGCCTGTTCTGCCGATTCTTGAATGGCGCGTTTTTCAACGGCGGTTGAACCATAAGGCACACAAATCACAATCATAGAGGTTACAAAAGTACGACGATTATGCACTTTGCAAATAAAATATTTAATCATGGCCTCAGCAATTTCAAAATCAGCAATCACACCATCTTTAAGCGGACGAATGGCTTGAATATTCCCCGGTGTACGACCGAGCATTTGTTTGGCTTCATTACCAACCGCCAAAACCTGTTTACGTCCCTTTTCTTCTTTAATGGCCACCACAGATGGTTCATTCAATACAATCCCGCGACCACGCACATAAACCAACGTATTTGCTGTTCCCAAATCAATT
>JAZNQW010000130.1:0-5790 GCA_045590435.1 Alphaproteobacteria bacterium
GGCAACGCTGATACGAAGCGTGCGGAAGCCGAAGTATCCGGCTATCTTCACCTCAGACGTGGCAGCCAGCGGCGCAAGCGCACGCTCCAGACGGGCAGAGAGCATCGACATCAGGACATTGGTCTTGGCAAAGCTGCCGGAGCGCGAAATGTCCCATCCGAACATGGCAATCTGCACGGTGCCGTTGCCGGGAATCTCCTGATAGCCGCCGGTGTAGAACCAGTTCTTGACAGCGACGGGCTTACCGGCAGGAAGAGAACCGAAGAGCTTGTCAGCGAGCTTGACCAACTTCTCAAAGCCGGACTCGGAACCAGAGTAGCCGATAATGAGGTTGTTGCCAACAAAGCATGTATCAACATAGTCCTTCACATCGTCAGCCGTCAGCAAGGACACCTTGCTGATATACTCTGAAGTGTTCCAGACCACGTCATCTTGCCCATAAGCTGTGTGCTTATAGGCCAACTTGGTCTGACGCAAAGGCACATCAGCCAGATCCATCGTGTGCTTGACAATGTCATCGGCAGCAGCCTTGATTGACTCAGCATCAATCGTCGGGTGCAGGCAACACAACCAGAGCTCATTGAACTTCTTGTTCAGAGCGCTCAAAGGACCAGATGTCTGAAAGCTGGTCAGGTTTCCGCCGTAAATGGCAGAAAGATTACCTCCTGCTTGGCGCAGAACCATGTTCTCATACAGAGCGGCCAGACCAAGCTTCGGCTCGTTCTGATGACCGCACTTGAAAGTCAATGACAGCTCAAATCCTGCTTGACCATTGTTCACATGCAACAGCACAACGCCGTTGCTTAACACCTTCTTGTTGTTCATAGGCAGATTAATAATTTTAAAAAGTTAAAAATAGTGATAATTACTAAAAATGTATTCTCCATATACGCTCATTTGTCACGTTTGTCAAGTTATATTTTGCAGATTTGAAGAAGATCCCTACTCGCGCAATAAATATATAAAAAATAGAAACAATGCTTGACATTTACACAAAAAATTATATATACTAACAAATAGTGTGAATATAATTTATATATCTATATATATCTATGTGTAATTTATTACTGCCCTTAAAAATTATCTGCCGCAACGACGGTAAGTCTCAGCAAACAGTAAAAATTCGTGGCGATTTTGCAGACATCGTCCGCGAACGTCTTCAGCAAGTGACTGTATTGGCACCGGAAGACAAAAGCCAAATCACTGCTATGTGTCCGCAACTTGAAAAAGTAGAGCCGACACTCGCCGCTGAAATCAAAGATTGGCTTGCCGACAAGTAAATCGACAGATGATATGTGTAAAACCGTGTTTTAATCAACACGGTTTTTTTTATGCCTTGCATATTTAAAAAGCCTCGGATAAAGTAAGGGCGAAAAAAGGAAAAGAAATATGGTGCAAATAATAAGTGCAAAACAGGCCGTGCAATTTTTTAAATCGGACCAAACGGTTATGATGGGGGGCTTTTTAACTTGCGGTTGCCCTAATCTGGTGATTGATGAATTGCTTAAAACCGATATGACCGGATGGACGTTAATTGCTAATGATACGTCAACACCGCAAACAGACAAAGGGCGTTTGGTGGTGGCGCATAAAATTAAAAAAGCAATTGTGTCACACATCGGAACTAATCCGGAAACGGTAGCACAATACAACACCGGAGAATTGGAAGTAGAGTTCGTGCCACAAGGCACATTGGCTGAACGCATCAGAGCCGGTGGTGCCGGTTTGGGCGGCATTTTGACACCGGTCGGTCTGAATACCGAAGTGGCAAGCAATAAAACCATATTACAGGTTGATGGAAAGGATTTTCTGTTGGAGAAACCTTTGCAGGCAGATGTGGCGCTGATTTATGCAACATACGCCGATAAGTTTGGTAATTTGGCATTTTACGGTTCAACGCGCAATTTTAATGCGGTGATGCCGCCGGCGGCTAAGGTAGTGATAGCTGAGGTGGATGAATTGTCGGAAGAAGCACTTGATCCGAATCATATCGTGGTGGCCGGTGTTTTTGTGGACTATTTAGTGGTGCGGGGGCAAAATGCAACTCGATAAAGAGAAAATTCAAGAAATGATTGCTCGCCGTGTGGCACAAGAGTTTAAGCACAATGATGTGGTAACACTGGGGATTGGTTTGCCAACCAAAGCGGCGCAATATGTGCCGCAAAATGTGCGAATTATTGTGCAATCGGAAAACGGTGTGCTCGGTGTGGGCGGATATCCGGCAGAAAATTGTGGTGATGCGCGAATTACCAATGCCGGCGGCATAGAAGTGACCTTGAATGAAGGTGGCTGTTTTATGGATAGTTTTACGGCATTTTCAATGATGCGTGGCGGTCATATTGATATTACGGTTCTCGGCGCTCTACAGGTTGATGCCGAGGGAAATTTGGCCAACTGGTGTATTCCAGGGAAATTTACGCCGGGTATGGGCGGTGCGATGGATTTGGTAGTTGGTACAAAAAAACTGATCATTGCTATGGAACATACCGCCAAAGGTGCGCCGAAGATTTTGCCAAAATGCACATTACCGCTGACGGTGGCGCATAAAGTGAGCAGAATTATCACCGAAAAGGCTGTCTTTGATGTGCACGCTGACGGGCTGTATTTGCGTGAAATTATGCCATCTTCATCGCTGGACGATATCAGAGCAACCACCGCCGCCGAATTTAAAACAGATTTGATATAACCCCCTTTTTTGCAATATTTTCCTCGAAAGTGTCTTTTTTTTGCTTGAAAATGGACAAAATGTAAGTTATAATAAGTCTAAAGAAGATCAAATGGGGAGAAAAGCCATGATGACAATAGGTGATACAATAGAAGCAAAAGCCGAGTATTTGCAAAATCAACATTTGGCACAAGTAGAGAAACAACTCGGAGATACTGCTGAAGTAGTTAGAATATTTGCGGAATCCGGAAATGAAGAAGCGGCAAGGAATACGCTTTTCGCCGCTCTAAAATTGATGGATCCGAAAGATGCGGCTTCTATTGATAAAGGAACAGTGATGGCATTAATAACAAGTTATCGTTCGGGAGCAACTGTCAGATCGGCCGGTGCTCAAATGACCGAGAAAATGGCTACAATGCCTGAAAAAGGATTCACCGAAATCAGAGAAGCTGGGCGAAAAAAGATTAGTGGCTTATGGGGAAAAATGAAAGATATGAAAAACGAAGTTCGCAACTTCATTATGCAACGCGGTAATCCGCGCGTTACACAGGCATACTAATTCATTATTTTTTTACACTTGAGTGTTATGATTAATCAAACTCGATAACAACAAAGGAAGCATTATGAGTGTAGAAAAGATTTTGGTGGCTAACTTCCAAATCCTTGAAAATAAAGGTTTAATGGGGATTGAATTGGAATCGGATGATGAGCCGATCAATTCAGCCTCTTTTTTGTATGATGGACGCAACTGTGCGGTGCTTATTCGTAATAACACCAAGGCTTTTGTGTTGCTCAATATTGCTTATGATTTACGGCCGAAAATTTTGAATGCCAATCCGCTGCTGATTATTGAAACAAAAAATAATCAGGCGGTTAATCTTTATGGCGTAGAGGTCACTAAAGTTGATGCTTTACCGTATCCTGATGAATTTGATAATGTTTTAACTGAGATTTTACATCAGATTCGCGATAAATACGGTGATAAAGCAATTGACATGATGATAGAAAAATTCTGGCCTGAGGATAAAAAATAGGAGCGGTTATGGCTGAAAATAATAAAAATGTGCTAAATGCCATTCAACGATTACGGATGGGGATTACCAAAGAAAGTGAGGCGAAAGTTTCGGCATCCGAAAAAAAGCCGTTACCGGAAGAAATAGAAGATTTTGAAATGCCTTCATTCGAAATACATGAAGTGCCGACGGAAAGCGTGGAAGAGTTGTTTGCAAAAATACTATCGATGGAAACAAAACAAAATGCTGCCGGCGCAACAGGAATCGAGCAACAAAACAAGACTATGGATGAGTCGGAAACGAAAGAACAGAATGTTTCTTCAATGCAAGCAATTAGTGCTGAATTAATTAAAAAAATGACGGCATCACAGCAGGAAAATTGGCATAAGCTGGAGGATTATATTGATAATTGGGTCCAGAATAACCAATAAAGAAACGGAAAGCAGACTCTATTGAAGATCGCAACCCCTTGCTTTAGCCGGTGAAGTTTCACCAATAAAAAAATCCCCTTCGTGAAGGGGATTTTTTTGAAAGGATCGCATAAGTTATTCTGCGGCACAAGAGCATGCTTCCGTTGTCATATTTAAATGAGACATAGCCTTAGTTTCAACGAAGCACTTACGAGAATAATATTCGGATTTTTTGCCGCGATTAAATTCCGAAACCGGACGGTGATAGCCCATCACCCGAGTCCAAATCTCACACGGTTGGCGTTCGGCATCAGTTAAAGCTATATTCTCAAAATTGATAACGGTCATAGTGTTTCTCCTTAAATTTTTTATTGTTGTGTTGTTAACTGATAATATACTATATATAGGGTTAATAAAAAGTAAACAAACAATATATAGTATTTTTATATAATGTGTATGAGTGAAAAATAATACTCAGATTCATAGAGTTAAGCGGATAAATAAATTTTTAGGTTTACTTTTATTTTTTTTACCATTAGCATAAAAGCATGGTATGTGTTATCATATCAGAGGGCGTCGAAAACCCTATTCATTAAACTAGATAGTCGCTGGAGCATAAGCGACTTAAATATATATGCCGGCTTCTGTCCTTTCTAAAAGGGTGGATGTCGGCTCAATAAGGCTATTAGCCGAATAGGCCGAGCCGCTTTTTATCTAGTTTAATGACGGTTTTCGAACATCCGCCCACTTTCTTTAGGAAAGCGGGTATTTTGTTTATATATAAGGTATGTTATGAAAAAGTGCTATTTAGAACTTGGCGGAAAGCTTGAAAATGTTGGGATGGTATCGGTTATTGTACCTGTTTACAATGCGGCAAAATTTTTAGCTCTGAGTTTGCAGAGTTTACAAGCTCAGACATATCCTTATTGGGAGGCAATTTTGGTAAATGACGGTTCAACTGATAATTCGCTTGAAATTTTGCAAAAATATGCTACCGCCGATTCGCGATTTAAGATCGTCAACCAAAATAATCAGGGGGTGCGGTGGCGCGCAATGTTGGACTTGAATTGGCAAAAGGAAAATATATTGCATTTTTGGATCCGGATGATATGCTCTGCCCTCAGTTTATGGAAGTGTTGTTAAAGGCTTTATTGGAAAATGATTCTGATATGGCTTGGTGTCGACGAATAAACTGTTATGAAGATGATGGACCGGAAGTGTGTGAAACATATCAGAATTTTTGTATTATTCACCATGGATACGCGCTAGATTATTTTATTAAACGTTGCTCGCCGCGCTTAACGATTACGGTTTGGGGTAAAATATATAAAGCCGAAATTGCGAAAAATTTGCGCTTTTATAGAGACTTTTTGAAAATGGCGGAAGATTTTGAATTTTCTTTGCGGGCATTCGAGCTGTGCGGCAAAACAGTTGGTGTGAAACAAAAGATGATTGTTTACCGTCATAACAGCAATAGTTTAACACATCATGCAATTTCGTTTGAAGCGGTTGATGATCATATACGCTTGTTACGCTATGCTGTTTGGCATTTTAAAGACGCATTAGACAGGGGACTTAGATTGAAATTGTGGCGAATGCTGTCACGTATGGTCTTTTTATATGCATGTATTTTGCCGTATCAGACCACACGGGAATATATGAAGTTTTGGCATAAAGATCAACCGATTTGTCAGGAATTGGC
>JAZNQW010000131.1:0-4014 GCA_045590435.1 Alphaproteobacteria bacterium
ATATGTATATTTATCGGTTTTATCCGATTGCGTCACCTTTCCTCTACGCTGTGCAACATCTTGCTTTTTCTGATATAATGCCACTATTTTAGCTTTAATAGGATTCATCTCGGCTAACTTATCGGCATTTTCCGGTTTTGCTGCCTCAATAATCCACGCCGGCGAATTTTCTATTTCGCGTAAGACCTTGTCGTACAGCTCCACATTAAGTTTGGAAAATCTGGGTAACGTTTCCTCGGGTAACTCATCTTTTTTTTGCAATAACTTTTCCAAATATTTCTGCGCAAACACATCATTTTGCTTAATATCAAACCCCAACCGTCCCAAACTATCCAATTCGGCATCATTATACGGCAAAAAACAAATTTTGTTTAGCCACGTCGCTATATCAGTAAAAATCGGCTTTTCCGTTGTCATATTTCTCTTCCTTATTTTATATTTACCGTCAATCTGGTCATCATTTGTGAAAGTTTTTGAGCCTCTATGTCTTTTCGAACAAATTGTTTAACACTCTCTTTATTCGCCACATCTACCCGTCTGTCTTCCTGTGAATCCATCAAAACCGTACTTGGATTAGCTGCAGCATCTAAGTTCATACCCAGCTTAATATTCTCCGGCCGATTTATAATATCGCTCAATTGTTTTGGTGAAATAATTGTTCCGCCGTTTAACTGAGTGCGCAACAAACCAACAAGGGCAATGCTCGGATAGTCTTTTATTTGTTCACGATACGTTTCCTTATCGACTTTATCAAACTGCGGATGTATTTCGCCCAAAACTTCCATTGCTGTACCGGCCATAGCACTTTTTTGCAACATTGCATTCAAACAACCGTGCAAACCACCGCCCAAATTAGCCAACCCATTTCCGGTTCCGTTTACCCGCGCAATCCGATCAACCTCCACTTTTGCCGATTCTGCATCCGGCGATTGCGGAACATATTCATTACGAAAAATCATTGCGGCATACTGATAACCATTTTGGTCGTTAATAATACTCCATGTCGGCATTTTATCCGGCTCGGCCTGTTGTGTCAACAAAGCCTGAGCCTTATCATATTGATCAGCCATTCGCTCAATATTCGGTATTGTATCATGAATAACGACAGACAAATCCTTGTATAAGTACTGATGTTCATAATCATCGTCGACAGTCTTCTCAGCGGCATTTATATTAAACATATCGCTGTATGATTTTCGCAACTCACTGATCGTCCCCTCATCAAGCGGAACACCTGCAAAGTTTTCATCCAAAAACTTTTGAAATCCGCCATCATCTTGAGATTTTTCAGAATGAGCCGCCCCCGATAATTTAACCAAGGATGAAGCCCTTTTAAATTGTTTATCTTTAGGGGCATCACCGATATAATCGGCACATTCGTCACGCAAAGCCTTGTTTTCAACAACATCGGGCCAAGCACTTTCAATATGCTTAATCATCTCATCAGCAACAAATTTATTTGTTACCTTTTCCAAAACTTCGTACAATCTGTCTTCAGCCATTATTTTTCTCCGTATTTTAGTAGATTCTATCATACTTCGATTATTTTGTCAATTTTTTTATAGTATAAAAAAAGGCGACTGAATGCCGCCGTTTTTTTAAGCCGATTTTTTCATGGCCCGACTTTTTATGAGTTTTGGTTTTACATGCTCCGTAACAACTTTTTCATCAATAATGATTTCCGTAACATCCTTTCTGTCCGGCAACTCATACATCCATTCCATCAAAATTTCTTCCATAATGGCTCTAAGTCCGCGTGCCCCGGTTTTGCGCGAAATAGCCAACTTTGCAATAGCTTGTAGAGCCTCGCCGGTAATGGTCAACTTAACATCATCCATACCAAACAAGGAAATATATTGACTTACCAGTGCATTTTTCGGTTCGGTCAAAACTTTAATTAATGCTTTTTCATCCAATTCATCAAGAGTGGCAATTACCGGCATACGACCGGTAAACTCCGGAATAAGACCAAATTTCACCAAATCTTCCGGTCGCACTTCTTTCAAAATTTGCCCTATGGATTTTTCATCTTTTTCAACTTTTGCGCCGAAACCGATAGAATTGCTACTCTCAGTTCCGTGTTTTTCAACAATTTTTTCCAAACCGGCAAAAGCGCCGCCACAAATAAATAAAATATTGGTGGTGTCTACATGCAAAAATTCCTGCTGCGGATGCTTACGCCCGCCCTGTGGCGGCACGTTGGCTACCGTACCTTCCACAATCTTCAATAGTGCCTGTTGCACACCTTCACCCGACACATCACGCGTAATCGACGGACCGTCGGACTTGCGTGAAATTTTATCAATTTCATCAATATAAATGATACCGCGTTGGGCCTTTTCAATATCATAATTGGCGTTTTGGACCAGTTTCAAGATAATATTTTCAACATCTTCACCAACATAACCTGCCTCGGTTAAAGTGGTGGCATCAGCAATTGCAAACGGCACATTCAAAATGCGCGCCAAAGTTTGCGCCAAAAGCGTTTTACCGCACCCCGTTGAACCGATTAAAATAACGTTTGATTTGGCAATATCAACTTCACCTTTTTTCGGATTATTCAAGCGCTTATAGTGATTATAAACCGCCACGGAAAGCACTTTTTTGGCGTATTCTTGCCCAATCACATATTCATCCAAAAATGCCTTAATTTTGGACGGTGTCGGTAATTCATCCAACAATGGCGTAGAATTTTCACCGTCGGCTGTTTGTTTGGCTTCCTCGAATTCTTCTTCCATAATTGAATGACAAACATCTATACATTCGTCGCAAATATAAACACCACGACCGGCTATCAGCTTCTTAACTTCTTTCTGGCTTTTGCCGCAAAACGAACAATGCAATACGTCGTCATCATCTTCTTTTTTATGTGTCATGACTTCCTCTATTTGATTTCTTCACGGTTGGTAATAATATGGTCTATTAAGCCGAAATCCAAGGCTTCTTGCGGTGTCATAAAATTATCTCTGTCCATAGCCTTTTCAATCACCGATAATTTTTGACCTGTATTCTGCGCATAAATGGCATTCAAACGTTTACGCAAATCCAAAATCAATTTGGCCTGAATTTCAATATCGGTGGCCTGACCTTTTGCACCACCCGACGGCTGGTGAATCATAATTTGCGAATTCGGCAAAGAATAACGCTTTCCTTTAGCACCGCCGGCAAGTAAAAACGACCCCATCGAGCAAGCCTGTCCAACACAAATGGTTGCCACATCACAGGAAATGTATTGCATGGTGTCATACATTGCCAAACCAGAAGTTACCACTCCGCCCGGCGAATTAATATAAAGCGATATGTCTTTCTTCGGATTTTCGGCTTCCAAAAACAAAAGTTGAGCGCAAACCAAAGCCGATACTTCATCATTAACCTCGCCGGTTAAAAAGATAATGCGCTCTTTCAGCAAGCGCGAAAATATATCAAACGAACGTTCGCCTTTCGGTGTTTGTTCAACCACCATCGGCACCAGAGAGCTCATATTCAAATCGGTCATTCCGTTTTTCCTTCTTTGCATAATTAAACTTGTTTTATTAAACAGCATTTTACTTAATATTTTCTAAAAATAGAACTTTTTTTCACGTTTGGCAAGTACTAACCTGCATATAGAGTTTAATTAATGTTTTGCAATACTTGTTTTTCAACAATCGCATAATTATTTATTGTGGCGAAAATAACAATAAAGGAGAAATGAAATGTTAACCAAAAAATGTGGAATTTGGCATTTGATTGCCGGAATTATCATGTTGATTTTAGGCGTTCTGGTTTGGACTAATCCATTGTCTTCATTATATGCTGTGGCCATTTATGTGGGGGCCATTTTATTTATTTTGGGATGCGGCTACGTAACTTTCTCATTTTCAGAATCATCAACATGGTATTTTGTTATCGGTTTAATGGATATTTTTATCGGACTGATTTTTTTAACTAACCTCGGATTAACGGTTGAAACCTTACCGACGATTTTTGCCTTATGGATATTGGCTTTAAGTTGTATGCAATTATATGGAAGTA
>JAZNQW010000132.1:0-5665 GCA_045590435.1 Alphaproteobacteria bacterium
CCGAGAGCAATGGCCAAGCCGCCGCCAATCAAAGCTATTCCGCCAAGCCACCACCAAAGTTTAGAACTAACCTTATATTCTTCTTTTCCCAATGCACTATACGCATCACGCGAAGTTGCATTAACCGGTACGGCACGTGAAGAATCAACAAAATCTTCGTAGTTGGAAACTTTTTGCACACACGGATGGTGCGGATTCGCACCAGCCGCACGAAAAGCATTGTAAGTGTAAGCATCACCACGCATAGCCGCCACACACAAACCCGTGTTACCATCTCTATTCAAAGAATCGATATTCAGTCCTCTGTAAACGGATGCGCGCAAAGCCTCAACGTTACCCT
The DNA here is from genome assembly GCA_045590435.1 of Alphaproteobacteria bacterium. Taxonomy (GTDB): domain Bacteria; phylum Pseudomonadota; class Alphaproteobacteria; order RF32; family CAG-239; genus RUG410. The sequence goes on from JAZNQW010000132.1 coordinate 341, forward strand.
GTTGAGCCAAACGATACATATTGTCAAACGACAACGGTGCCAGCCCTTGTGCCTGAACAGGGCGTGGCAAAACAGCTAGCATGAAAGCATAAGCCGTCACACTGCAAATTATCTTAGTTAACAACGCATTTTGGCGCATTATGTAGCCTTTCTAATGCTTTTAATACACCATTATGCTAGCCATAAAGATTTAAGTTTTAGTTAAAAACATAAAAAACCTTACCGAATCACTCGTATGAGCACTTACACGCAACCTAAATTGCTAACGCAGTTATTAACCAGCGATTCTTCATTTTCTAATGTAAACTGCTCTGTGCCGCTGAAAGCGGATCACTAACCTTAGTCGGATTATCCACGGCATAAATCATATATTGCAGAGCAAAACTGCAGAACCGTCCACCTTGACACATACAACCGGCACGCGCTCTTTCATAAGCAAACGGTGTTGGTGAAAATTTATCTTTCGGTTTAGCCACATTCAAATGAAACTTTGGCACCACCGGACGCCGTCTGAGCTGTCCGCTCGGATCAACATATTCCTCAGGCGTATCCGGCACAGGCGGTGTATCAATGGTTTCCAATGCGCTGTCATAACCTTGCGCATCAACATATCCGATGGAAACGGCTTGCAAACCCTTTGATAAATCACCCCAGTTCAGCAATGCCAAGTTAATGCAAACTTTTTGTTCCAAACCCTGATAAGACAACTTAAATGTCGGTGAACTTAACTTTTCCTTTTTATTTTCAATCGGCACCGACGGCTTAATAATAATATCGCCGCCATAAGGGTTAACAATACGTCCGTTTTTAATCAAAGATTTCGGCACCGCACCCGATTTCAGTAAAAATTCGTTACTTAATACCGTATCTGTGCCGTGAATCATGTAAACTTGGCGAATATTATCAACAATCTGCGAAATTTGCGCCACCGTATAATTCAACTGCGTCAAATCGTTAACACGCTCATACGAAAATTGCGCAAACTTAACGGCTAAAATAAAAACACCCAACAAAAAAGACACGAGAATACAAACAATAAGGGTAATTTTATTTTTCCTGCTCAGCGTCATTTTAGGTTTCAGGTTCAACTCTTGGTCAAACTGCTCTACCTGTTGTGTATCCTTATTACCGACCGCCGTCGTTTGTTGTTTATCTTCTTTCTGAGCCACGATTTACCCTTTCTTTTATTAACCGATACGTCCGTGACAGTGTTTGAATTTTTTACCGCTACCGCACGGACACGGATCATTGCGTGAAACATTGGCATAAATATCTTTCCCGTCCTCATCACCGGAAATTATTTCTCCGTTGTGAGAAGCCGCCATTTCGCGATTTTGCTCCTTATCCATAGCCTGTTGCATACGCTCTTGCGAATTGTTTTGAATAACCGTATGACAAATCACAACCGTTACCCGTTGTTTTAACATATCCAATAAATTAGAGAACATATTAAACGCTTCTTTTTTATATTCGTTCAACGGATCTTTCTGCCCGTAAGCGCGCAAAACAATGGTATGCCGCATCAAGTCAAGCGTGGCAATATGGTCCTTCCACAACTGATCAAGTACTTGTAGCAGAATACTCTTTTGCACCATCTTTACCACATCCGTCGGCAAATTACTTTCTCGCTCGGCCAACCGCTGTTCGATTTCGGCCAAAATTTTCTCTTTCAGCGTTTCGCTGTCAATGTCCGGTTCGTTGCACATATTGGCAATCGGCAAAACAAAGCTGGTTGCCGCTTGCAAATCCTGCTTCAAACCGTCCTTATTCCATTCTTCCGGCGTTGTACCGTAAGGCACATGAGCATCAATAATTGCGCTTAAATATTCCTCACGCATATCCTTAATGGTATCGGATAAATCATCCTCTTCCATAATTTGTCGCCGTTCTTCATAAATAATCTTACGTTGGTCATTCATCACGTTGTCATATTTAAGCAAGTCTTTTCTGATATCAAAGTTGCGCTCTTCCACTTTTTTCTGTGCTTTTTCAAGCGCTTTGGTAATCCATGGATGCACCAATGCTTCACCTTCCGGCAATCCCAAACGGTGCAAAACATTTGCCATCTTATCCGAACCGAAAATCCGCATTAAATCATCTTGCATGGAAAGGAAGAATTTAGATGTTCCCGGATCACCTTGCCGTCCCGAACGACCGCGCAGTTGGTTATCAATACGCCGACTTTCGTGGCGTTCCGTGCCCAGAATATATAGACCGCCGGCTTTCAAAACCTTTTCCTTGTCAGCCGCAACTTCGGCTTCTATTTTTGCCTTTAATTCAGCCTTTTGCGCTTCCGTTTCTTCACCCGTCAACAGCTCTTTCAATTTCATATCCGGATTACCGCCAAGCTGAATATCCGTCCCGCGTCCGGCCATGTTTGTGGCAATCGTAATTGCACCTGAAACACCGGCTTGTGCCACAATCGCCGCTTCACGTTCGTGATAGCGTGCATTCAAAACCTCAAACTTTAAATCCGGCGCCGCTTGATGCAACAGCTCAGCTACCACTTCCGATTTTTCCACTGACGTTGTGCCCACCAAAACCGGCTGTCCGCGCTTATGACAACCAATAATGGTATTGATAATCGCCTTATATTTTTCATCTTCGGTGCGATACACTTCGTCTTGCAAATCTTCACGTAACACCGGCTTGTTGGTCGGAATTTCCACACACATTAAACCGTAAATATCATTAAATTCTGTTTCTTCGGTCATCGCCGTGCCGGTCATACCGGCCAACTTCGGATACAAACGGAAATAGTTCTGGAACGTAATCGACGCCAATGTCTGATTTTCAGACTGAATCTCCACCTTTTCTTTAGCCTCCAACGCCTGATGTAACCCGTCAGAAAAACGACGCCCTTCCATAATACGACCGGTAAATTCATCCACAATCACCACTTTGCCGTCTTTTACAATATAGTCCACATCACGCTGAAACATTTTGTGCGCTCGCAAAGCATTGTTCACATGCTGCACCAAGTTCACATTGCCAATATCGTAAAGCGAGCCTTCCTTAATCAAACCAACTTGCCGCAACAGCTCCTCAATATGCTCCATACCGCTTTCGGTCAAAGTCACACTCTTTTGTTTCTCATCTTTTTCATAGTCGGATTCGTTTAATTGAGGAATCAGCTTTGCCACCGTCACATACGTTGCAGACGAATCTTCGGCTCTGCCGGAGATAATCAAAGGTGTTCTGGCTTCATCAATCAAAATGGAATCCACCTCATCAACAATCGCATAATTGAAATCGCGTTGCACCTTTTCGGCTAAATTAAATTTCATATTGTCGCGCAAATAGTCAAATCCCAACTCGTTATTGGTACCGTAAACAATATCGGAATAATAAGCCATACGCCGCTCATTGTCATTTTTGCCGTGCACAATATAATCCACCGTCAGTCCCAAAAAACGATAGATTTGTCCCATCCATTCGGCATCACGCTTAGCCAAATAGTCATTAACGGTTACCACATGCACACCTTTACCGCTGAGCGCATTTAAATATGCCGCCAACGTTGCCACTAAAGTTTTACCTTCACCGGTTTTCATTTCGGCAATCATACCTTTATGTAACACAATACCGCCAACAAGCTGCACATCATAGTGGCGCTGTCCCATCACGCGTTTAGCCGCCTCCCGCACCGTAGCAAATGCCTCCGGCAACAAATCATCAAGCGATTCGCCTTTATTCAAACGCTCTCTGTATTCGTCGGTTTTAGCTCTCAGCTCATCATCTGAAAGTTTGATGAAATCCGGCTCTAAATCATTAATCTGTTGAACGATTTTATATTGTTTTTTCACAAAACGGTCATTGGCACTGCCAAAAATTTTACGCGCGATTTTTCCTAACATTTAAATTCCTTACTTATTCTGTCATTATTCGACAGTTTTCTCCTGTCATTACCCGACAAGCGAAGCGCAATCGGGTAATCTCAGTTAATTTACACTTCAACTCACTCTACATTTAGTTTGAATAAAACCTAAAGTCAAGTATATGCGCAAAAGTTATAAACTTCTATTAAAAAATCCTTTGAATTTTATAAACAATATATATATGATGAACCCAAAATAAAACTGTCATCTTTATGCGGAACTTTCAACGTAGTTTGCGTAAAAAGCACGAAAGTTTCGGTAAAATAATAAAACTGTCATCTTCGTTCTTGATACGAAGATCTCAGCAAAGTAATAAAGTTGTCATCTTCGTGCTAGATACGCACTGCGAAGCAGCACGAAGTCAGATTACGGCAAATTGCAATTTATTTACCGAATTTAAAGAGATGGTTTTATAAAACAAATAAAAAGCATATTTAAAGGAGAATATAAATGCAGAAAAAATATTTGTTTGCCACAGCGGCAGCGGTTATAGTTTTGGTTGCCGGCGCGTGGACATATAAAGTATATGCTGAACGCAATAACGGTGTGGCCGCAATTGTCAACGGCGAGCAAATTACGGTAGCCGAAGTTCGTAAAGCATATGAACAAAATCCGCAGTTGGCCGCACAAGGTGTTTCTTTTGAAAGTTTTTACGGTCATGCCGTAGATGTTATGGTTAACAGCAAACTGGCATTACAGGCTGCCACCAAAGCAAATATACAAGCCACGCCGGAATATCAGGAACAGTTGGCAAATCTGCAAGACGAATTGGCGCGCAATATCTATATAGATAAACAGATAGATGCACGCATTTCGCCGGATGAAGTGCAAAAAATATATAATGAATATGTTGGCAGCTTCAAAAGCCAAAAAGAAGTAAAAGCCAAACATATTTTGGTGGATAACGAAGATTTGGCCAAAGAAATTATTAAAGAGCTTGACGCAAAGTCGGCTTCATTTGATGATTTGGCTCTCAAATATTCTAAAGATCAGCCGGATTTGCCTTATTTTACGGAAGAAATGATGGTGCCGGAATTTTCGGCGGCCGCATTTAGCATGGAAAAAGGCACATATACCAAAGAGCCGGTTAAAACGGAATTTGGTTATCACGTGATTTTGGTTGAAGATACACGCGTTACTCACCCGTTGACCATAGTAGAGGTTGAGCCGCAGATCAAAGCAAACTTGGCGCAACAAGCCATAGACCAAGTCGTGCAAGACTTAAATGATGGCGCACAAGTTGAAAAGTTCGATCTGAACGGTAAAAAAATTGAAGGTAAAATGTTGGCACCGGAAGAACCGGCTGCCGCAAAATAGTTTAAGCCGAATTTACTGAAAAAAGCCCTTGCGTGAAATGCGAGGGTTTTTTTATACCTACATACCCTCCTTACTCAAAGCTGCCATTCCGCACAAACTTACTTTGTCATCCTCACACTTTTTTCTCCTG
>JAZNQW010000133.1:0-6791 GCA_045590435.1 Alphaproteobacteria bacterium
GTCCGTATTAGCCACAATAAAATCCACACCTTCCAAGTTTTGTGAAATCATGTTATTGACGGCATTTCCACCGCCACCGCCAACACCTATAACGGCAATACGCGGTTTCAAATATGATACAGCCGTGTCTGCGACACCTAATTTAATAGACATTTAATCACTCTCCCGTTGTAATCTTCACACATATTATTTATTTTAAAATAATATCAATAGATTAAGTTTTAGTTACTATTTTAAAAATTTTGCCACAGCAAATTCAATATTTTACCGATTTTACTGCCGTCATTTGAAGTTCGACTGATAATCTTTTTCGGTTTGCGTTCAATGTTGTTGGTTTCAAACAAAAGCATACCCAAAGCCGTTGAGAAAATCGGGTTATTATTTAAGTGTTCCGGCATATTCTGAATATTTCTCGGACCACCCAATCGGACTTGCTTATCTAAAATCAAATCGGCCATACGACGCATTCCGGGTAATTGACTACCGCCACCGGTCAGCACCACGCGGTGATTACGCTGATTTTTCAATCCGTGAGCATCTAATTTCTTATTAATCAGTTCAAAAATTTCTTCCACACGCGGCACAATGATTTTTATTAAATCCGAACGATGTAATTGGCGAATAGAACTGTCATCTTCTTCACCAAGAGGGTAAACATTGATATTTTCATATTCATCATGTGAAACCCCAAATGCACAACCACTGCATATTTTCAAACTTTCGGCGTGAGCAAAAGAAGTTGTTAAACCTTGAGTAATATCACGCGTAATATTAATTCCGCCAACCGGTATGGTTGAAAAAGCCACCGGATAACCGTTTTTAAACGTAGCAATGCTCGTGGTTCCGCCACCGATATCAATAATTGTTGCGCCGTATTCGCGTTCGTCATCCACCAAACACGCCAACCCTGATGCATATGCGGTTAATACTTTATTTTCCACTTCCAAATGTGCCGCATCAACCACCGAAACCAAATTGCGATATAAATTGCTTGGATACATTCCCAGAAGAAAATCCACCGATAATTCTTCGCCATATATATTCATAGGGTCTTTTACCGCTTCGCCACCATCAATTTTATAATTGGTTGGGAAGCAATGAATCAATTCATTATTTTCAACATTTATCTTATTTAAACCGCGCTCTCGTACTTTGCTGATATCGGCTTCACTAACCGGTTTATTGCGCTTCAAAGGAATCGATGCTTGTCGCAATGTGCTCTGTGTTTTATCACCGGAAACGTTGATAATAACACTGCTTAAACGTTCGTCGGCTTCTTGTTCGGCTGTTTCCACCGCGTTGCATACCGACATGAAGGCTTGATTTACATCCGTAATAATACCATTTCGAATCCCTTTCGAGGCATTATATCCATATCCGGCAATTTTAATTTTCTTATCTTTGCTGACATGCGCAATTACGCAACAAACCTTTGAAGACCCTATATCCAAAGCAGCAATAACATTTCGATTCACACCATACCTCAAACGTCAATTGTTTTTAATTTTCACTATTATCTTATTTTTTAATCTTAAATCAATGAAAGTTAATTTACGTTTAAGAATCCCTTTTGTTTTATCTAATTTTACCAATTTTTGCCATGCTTCCGCCACATCTTTTTCCGGCATTTTAACCACTATTCCCTGTTCCACATCATCAAAAATCAAATTCCACCGCCGTTTTGAAATGAAATTTGCTGCCTTTAAGCGTGAAAACAATTCTTTGTCTTTTTCAATAATACATAGCAATTCATTAATATGTGCCGGTGCATCTTCACCAATTATTTGTAACACTCCTTGCGGCGGCACATAGTCGGCAGCAATAATTTCCCCGTCTTCATCAATCGGATAAAATTCATTCTTATATTGCCATATTGAGCGCACTTGTTTTTCCTTAATGTAAATATGCAATACATTCGGGAAATAATGGCGACTGATACTCACATTTTTAACCCATGGTAACATTTTCACCTGATTTTTAAGTTCTACTAAATCGATCTGTAAAATATTATCCCCGCGCTCAACACCGATTGCCTGCAAAACTTCGGCCACGGTTGTTCTATGGCGCCCTTCTAAGGTTACATCCTCAAGTCCCCAGCCGATATTTGCGGTTTGCTCATAAATTTCCGATAACAGCGAGTCTATTTGGCGCCCAACCAGATTGTGGCGAATAGTCACAACAGCAATTGTCAGCAACCATACCATAGCAATGATAATCACATTGCCCAGCAAGCGATATGGCCATAAAACCGGTTCATATATTTTCCCTTCCGCTTCCATTTCTATTGTTGCCCCACGCGCTCGACTTCCCATTCCAATTCAATATCATATTTTTGCTTAACCGCTTGCACAATTTGCTCACCCAATTCTTCTATTTGTGCCGCTGTTGCCGTACCATCATTTTCCAAAAAATTACAGTGTTGCGGTGACATACACGCGCCACCGATCTTAACTTCGGACATACCGGCATTTTTAATCAATTCCCATGCCCGATAACCGGTCGGATTCTTAAAGGTAGATCCGGCAGTTCTGATTCCTTGCGGTTGATGCGTTCTGCGATATTCATCATTTTGCTTGATTTGACTTTCAATCTGTGCCTTTTCTGCCGGCTTTGTTTGCAAACAAATTTCTACAATAATCCAATCTGCCGGAAAATCGCTATGCCGATATGAAAAGTGAAAATCTGTAGCCGGAACCTCTAAAATACGGCCTTGGCCGTCAATCACTTTGGCCGAAACCAAAACATCAGCCAATGCAGCACCAAAACAACCGGCATTTGAGCGTATTGCTCCGCCCAAACTGCCCGGAATAGAACATAGAAACTCCAAACCACCTAACTGATATTGAGGCAATATTTTCTTCAGTGCGACATTATGCATGCCTGCTCCACAATATAATTTATCTTTTTCAATTCGCCATTGTTGAAAAGACTTTGCTTCCAATTTCACCGTCACTCCGGCAATACCGCCGTCACGCACCAACAAATTCGAACCGCAACCCAGTATAAATACGGGTATATTTTTCGGTTTATTTTGCAGAAAATGCTGTAAATCATCAATATCGGCCGGTAAGAACATAACCTCAGCAGGCCCACCAACATTCAGCCAAGTGTGTTTTTTCAGTGGTTCGTTATACTTATATACACCGCGCACGGTCGGCATTAAATCTGGTATATTACTCATGATGCATCCTTATCCTCCGAAGCTGTATTTTTGCGTGTTATGGCCAGTAATATTCCCACCTCAATCGCACATCCCAAAAGCGATGAGCCGCCGTAAGAAATAAACGGTAGAGTCATACCTTTTGTCGGGATAATATGCAACGACGAAGCCATATTAACAAAAGCCTGAATACCTAAGGCTGCAGCCAAACCAACCACGGCATACATCACAAATAAATTGCTTTCTTTTAAGGCTAAGCGTAAAGAACGAACCACAATAACCGCAAACAGCAGAATAATGATTAAACATAACCACACGCCATATTCTTCGCCAGCCACGGCAAAAACGAAATCAGTATGAGCATCCGGAATATGCAGCTTAACGGTTCCTTCCCCGGGACCTTTTCCTACCAAATTGCCGTTTTGAAAAGCCTCCATGGCGCGATTAATCTGATAACTTGTTTCGTCGCTACCGAATAAAAATTGATCAACTCGCGCATGGAAGTGTGGAAAAACAAAATAAAACACAACCAACAGCACCACACCGGCTATTCCCAATATGCTGACCAACAGCATGGGTAATCCGGCCAGAAACAGTTGCAATCCGAACACTGCCGTAAATAACATTGTCATACCAATATCCGGTTGCAATAACAACAAAAGAGCCACAATACCGAATAACCCTACCGAAATTAACATTCCCGGGAAATAATCATACTTCTTACCAAAATCCAATAACCAGGCTGTCATCACAATAAAAATCGGCTTCATAAACTCCGAGGCTTGTAATGAAAAACCGCCCACACTTATCCAACGTCGCGCCCCCTTGATCTCAAAACCGAAAAATAATGTTAAGAACATTAAACCGGCAATAATTACAAAACCCACTAATGATAAACGCCGTATCATTTTCAATTTAAACATTGATAATGTTAAAAGTGCACATATTGAAAGAATCACATATATAATTTGTTTGCGCACAAACCAGAAATCATCAACACCTATTGTGCGTGCCACGGCCGGACTGGCGGTTAAATCCAACACAATACCGATTGCCAATAAAGCCAACGCCATCAATAAGATTACCTTATCTACCGTCCACCACCATTTTACAAATATGTTATTACTGTGTCGTGAAAATCCGACCATAATTTTTTCCCATCCTTAAAAAAATGTCAGTGTGCCCAATGCCACCAAAATCAATCCCGCCGTCCAAAAACTGAGAACAACTTTTTTTTCAGACCATCCCAGTTGTTCAAAATGGTGATGAATCGGCGCCATTTTAAAGAAGCGTTTGCCGGTCTTTTTGAAATACAGAACTTGGATCATCACCGACAGGGTTTCGGCCACAAACACTCCGCCGACAATCGCCAACAAAACTTCACATTTGGTCATAATAGCCACTGCCCCCAATAATGCACCCAACGCTAAAGAGCCGGTATCGCCCATAAATACACGTGCTTTCGGTTTGTTAAAATACAAAAAGCCCAAACAACTGCCAACCACGGCACTGCACACCACGGCAATTTCCTGACAGCGCGGAATGTAAAACATACCGAAATCGACCGCCCGATGACTACCGCAATAATATGCGGCAAATGCAAAAAACGTAAAGACTATGATTAAAAGTCCGGAAGCTAATCCGTCCAATCCGTCACTCAAATTTACTGCATTGGAAGCACCGGAAATAACAATCACCGCAAACGGAATATATAACCATGAAAGATTAATAATCATTCGACGTAAATAAGTCCGATCCACATTGTCGGATATCGTCATATTTAAAATGCCGTCTATCAATCCAGTAAAGCTAAAATTGCCGGATTTATAAGCAATAGCGCAACAGATAATTGATAGCACAAGAGCAAACGGAACGCCAACCGATAAAAACAAAAATTTACCGTTTTTTCCACGTTCTAAAGACAATCCGGACTTTAATATAGCTACTAAAGCCATCATAAGCGGCACACTTGTGATACAGAATAAAAGCGCAATATTTTTCAATCCCGGAAAAGCCAAAACCGTATTAATTCCGCGTGGTGTTGCCGAGGTAATAATACTGGCCGCTACCGAAGCTGTTAAAAACTGTAAAAATAACTTCATTCGCGCCGTCATTGCATTTGAAGTTTGCTTTTTAACTTTCCAATAATCATCCACGAAGCCGGTTGCACCATATACCAGCATAATCATTAAGCTACACCAAACAAAGTGATATTTTAAATTACAAAACAACAAAACCGATAAAATGGAAGTTCCCAAAATCAGCAATCCCCCCATCGTCGGCGTACCTTTCTTGGTTTGCAGATGAGATTTCGGTCCATCTTCGCGAATCGGTTGACCTCCTTGCTGATGCTCGTGCAAACACTTAATTAACGGTCCGCCTAACAATAGGCTCAACACCAGTGCCACACTAAAAGCCATCGTGGCGCGTAACAAAACAGACCATCCCATATCAAACCAAACAAACATTTTTATCTCCCTGAATTTAATAGCGTCAGTGTAAACGTAATATCTAAAATAAATCTTAAAAAAACGCAGATTTTGCTTTTAAATTTACGAGAATTTTACTATTATTTGTTTCAATGAAGCATATTACTGAAAGGATGTATAATGAAAAAATTATATTGGTTTGCTTTTTTGCCTTGCTTATTTTACGTTACCGCCGGTGTTGCGGCAGATTCTGATTTTTTCGGTGTAACAGATGATTCTACCGAATTCGGTATCAGTAGCCCCACCACTGAAGAATCCGCCAAGTCTATCGGCAATTCAGCAAACACATTATCATCTTTTTTGCGCAGTAAATTACCTGCTTCTACCCTTCGCAACATAGAAAAGGCTGAAAAAATCTTTTGCTATAATGTATCTTACGCAAACCCGAATGATGACGGATATATTATTGATGACATGGCCGTTACCGGCTCTTGCGGCGAACTTTCAGATGCCGGCAAACAATTATTTCACGAAACACTGTGGAACAATGCTTCTGCCTTTTCAAACAGCTTAGACAACTGCAACATCTCCCCGCAAATCGTATTACGCTACGTCTATGGGCCAGATCATACTGATGTTCTGTTATCTTATCCTTGTCCGGCTGTTGTATTTTTTCATGGTCGCGATATCATAACAATCAACGCCGCACCGGCACAATCCATCATTGAGCAAATTTCCAAAGCGTATGCCGGTTTAAGTGAAAAATATTTATCACCGGCATTAATGAAGCAAATGGTCGGCAACGGTCAGGTTACCACTCAAGATCAAAAAGAAATGGTGCGCCGCATGAATTCTTCCGAAAACGCTCGCAAGAAATGGAAAACCGAAGCACAAGAACCGACAGAACAAAAAACAACTGATGAACAACCTAAAGAGAATCAGCCAGCTCCAAGAGGTTGGAATAGGTTGAGATAACTTTATAAAATCTTGTTAATTGTTCATTCTGCCTCTTGCCTTATTAAAGAGAATCGTTTATTTATAGATATATTTTAGTAATTTAACGGCAGAAAATAAAGTGAAAACAGTTTCAAAAATAAAAACCGCAATATTATATGCTCAAGCCATGTATGACGGTTCCGAGCGCGATAATGAATTAGATATGATGTATGCCGATGCTCAGCGCTTACAGGCTTTGCCAGAGG
>JAZNQW010000134.1:0-5724 GCA_045590435.1 Alphaproteobacteria bacterium
GACGTGACAATCTTCGGACGCAAGTCCGATAACGCCGCACTTTGTGCGGAGATGCTTACGGGGCTAAAGCCCCTCAGCATGACGGGAAAAGAGAAAGTGCGGGGATGCTTTCGTCGCTACGCTCCTCTGCATGACAGGAAAGAGAAAGAACGAGCGATAACATCTACAACCATGCCAAAATAAAAACAAAGGAACTAAAAAAATGTCATTATTCAAATCGGTTGCCACATTTGGCGGATTAACATTGGTCAGTCGCGTGACCGGCTTTTTGCGCGACATGGTATTGGCCTATTTTTTGGGCGCCAGCGCCATGGCCGACGCATTTGTCGTTTCCTTTAAATTGCCGAATTTGTTTCGCAGTTTGTTTGCCGAAGGCGCTTTCACCAGCGCTTTTGTGCCGTTGTTTTCGCAAAAATTGGTCGCTGATGGCAAGAAAAAATCCATCTTTTTTGCGGCGCAAGCGATTGCCGTTTTAACCTCCATTGTCGGATTGTTTGTGTTGCTCTTTGAACTGCTGATGCCTTATGTGGTGGCGGTTTTGGCACCGGGTTTTCATGACAATCCGGAAAAAATGGCGCTTGCCGTGCAACTTTGCCGCATTACGTTTCCGTTTTTGTTGCTCATTTCCATTGTATCGTTTCAAGGCGGCATTTTAAATTCGTTTGAAAAATTTGCCGCACCGGCCGCCGCGCCGATTATTTTGAACATCACCATGATTGTTGCCGCCTTTACGTTACCGCCGTTTCTACCTAGCACGGCACATGGTATTGCCCTCGGCATTACCATTGCCGGTGTGTTGGAAATTTTGTGGCTGGCGTTTTTCCTGCACCGTATCGGCGTTAAAATCCACCCGTATCTGCATATTTTCAAAATCATGAAAAATCCGGAAATTCATACACTATTTAAGCGAATCGCGCCGGGCGTGGTCGGTGCCGGCATTTATCAAATCAACATGGCGGTTGATACCATTTTGGTATCGCTGGTCGGCTCGGGCGCTATTTCGTGGCTGTATTATGCCAATCGATTGCAACAATTGCCGCTCGGCGTAGTCGGTGCCGCCATCAGCGTGGCGCTCTTACCGCTCTTATCCAAGGCACTCAAAGCCGGCGATATCGACAATGCGCGCCAAACCCAAGACAAAGCCGTGGAATATGGCCTGTTACTGTCTTTACCGGCCGCAGTATTGCTGATTGTTTTGGCACAGCCGATTGTTGTTTTTTTGTTCCGCCACGGCCAATTTTCCATCAATGATGCGGTGCAAACGGCATGGGCGGTTATGGCCTATTCCGTGGGCCTGCCGTGTTATGTGATGACCAAGGCCTTAATGCCGAACTTTTTTGCCCGCGGCGATACGGTGACGCCGGTTAAATACAGCTTTTGGGTATTCATCACCAATTTGACTTTCAACATTATTTTAATGCGTTTCTTCGGCCATATCGGTATTGCCATGGCCACCACCATTGCCGCCTTTGTTTCGCTGGGGCAGTATATTATCGGCTTGAAAAAACGCGGCTATTGGCAATTCCAAAAACCGCTACTGATCAAAATGCTTAAAATTGCGTTGGTGTCGGTTATTATGGGCGCCGGCGTGCATGAATATTTGCAGGTGGTGCAATTTTATTTTCCGCAATATTTAACCGGCTATCTTTATACTTTTGGTGTCTTGGGCGGCGCCGGCATCTTTGCACTTGCAATTTTTCTGACGCTTGCTAAAATATGCGGTGTAATTGATATTTGGCAAATTATTCGGGCAGGAAGACAGAAATATGGCAAAAGATACTCGTAAACCTAAAACCACGTCAAAAACAGAAAAAAAAGAGACGGCACAAAAGTTCTGTTTAATTCGCTGGGGACGAAAACATATTCAATCAATAAAAAATAAAGTGAGCCGATTTTCTTGGTTCGACACAATTACTTTTTGTAAAAAATTTGCCCGCAAAATTAAAACTTATCCTTATCTGCAAATATTACAAAAACTGCGTTGGCGCGAAGTTAAACAATGGACCGTTTGGCAAAAAACCGGACGAGCCATGCGCTTTATTTCAGATTCATGGAAAACCGTGCTGTTCTGTTTGTTCACCTTTTTCGGATGCTATTATCTGTTGGGAAGTTTAATCGCCGAAAAAATTGATACCACGACCAGATGTCGATTTTTGGTGCAAACAAATGTCACAAACCAAACGGCAGAATGTATGGCTTTTTTAATTAAACAAGAAGTTGACGAGAAAATGTGGACGCCGAACTTACCGCTTTTGTTTCCGGCCTCAATTTTAGATAATATGCCAAACTTTCAAATCGGTGTCATCAGTGCCGCACGCGATATGAGCGGTGCACTCAAACAGTTGCAAAATATTAATGACACGCAAAAGGAAGATTTGAAAAAGGCACATAAATTGCTGAATTATTCACCATACGTTTGGTTGTTGTCAAAGCAAAGTTCTTTCCGTTTGGCACCGTCGGCCAATACGCAATATCGTAAGGCCGCTAAGAGTTTAAGTAAATTTAATGCGCGGCAAGACTTTTTGGCAGAACCGGCTGATTTGTATAAAATATTGACTATTGTTTGTCGCAAACTGAAAAAAATTACCGCCGCCAGTGAAGATTATCAGCGTGAACACGCCGGTGATTGGTTTGATTTTAAATCTGATGATATTTTTTATTATAATCACGGCTATGCTTTTGCCCTGTGGCAGATTGGCAAAGCCTTAAGTATTGATTATAAGACAACCATTTTAAACGCCGGTGCATACACGGATTGGACGGCATTTACGGCTTCATTGCAACAAGCCGCCGAATACAGACCGCTGATTGTGCGCAACGGAACGCCGCAAAGTTTAATGACGCCGAACCATTTGTTGGTGCAAAATTATTACTTAATGCGTGCGCTGGCCGCCGCCGAAAAAATTCAAAATTTATTGGAAAGACATCCGGATGACAATAAAGATTGAACATTTAGCCGAACTTAATCTGATTAATTTTCATCTGCCACAAGCGTTGACAGCGGTTCAAAATTTTGTGGTGGGTAATACAAGCTGCTTACCTCAGAGCGCTTTGGCACAACAGTTGTTGGAAATTGAAGGTGTTGAGCGCTGTTTGATTGCCGACACGCTAATCGGTATAAAATATGCCAATGCGGCAAAAGCAGATGAGATTACAGCACTTGTTCTGGCCGAAATTGATGATTACATGGCTATTAAACCGTCTTTGATTGTTGGCGAATCGGCGTTACCACTGTTGGCTCAAATTGAAGCATTGGCCGATTCATTCATTCGTCCCACGCTGTTGCGCGACAACGGAAACATTCAGATCATGTCCGTCACACAAGGTGTTGTGCAAATTCAATTTACCGGTCACTGTGCCGGCTGTCCTTATGCGCAGAGCACCTTAAATAATGTGATTGCGGCGGTTTTGAAAAAGTATTTGCCACAAATTCAAAACGTGCGGATGGAGGAAAATTAAATGAAGAAAATAACCGTTTTTATGTTATTTTTGCTGTTTTTTTCTGAAGCGACCGACGCTAAAATGATTATGCAAAAACAAAACGGTTCAATTATTGTCCAATCTGCAACCACCGCCGAAGTGGAAGATTTGTTTAAGAAATATGACTATGATAATTATTCCACAGAAGAATTACAGGTACCGCGCATCTATTTAAAAAAGTTACCGACCGATTGGAAAGATGTGCCGGACAGTCACGATAAGCACCGCACTTTTATTCGTATTATGTTGCCTTTGGTGCTTAAGGTAAATGAAGCTGTTTTGACCGAGCGCGTGCCCTTGGAGGAGATGCAACAACGTTTCAAGCAAGGAAAACTTGCCACAGCCGCCGATTTGGCCCTTTTGGATAAATATGCCGAAAAGTATGATGTTTTCAGCCGTGAAAAAGGCCAAATGCGCGCCAAAATTCTTTTGCGTAAATTGCTTGAAAAAGTTGATCAATTACCTCCTTCAATTATGGTTGTCAGCGCCGGCATTTACTCTAACTGGGGAACTTCCCGCTTAGCTTTGCAAGCCAATGATTTGTATTTATCCGAAGTTTGGTATGAGGATCAAGGCATGAAACCGCTTGATGATCCGAATGCGCAATATCGCTATAAAATTTATGCCGACTTGGAAGAGTGTGTGGCAGATAAGGCTCTTAAAATTAATTCGCATATTAATTATGATTATGTTCGGATTGCCCGCAAAATGAGTCGTGACATGAAGTATCCGCCATACAGTCCGCAAATTGTATCACATATGATGAATGACAGCAACTTACAGAATGTGGCCGGTTTGATGGATTTTACATTTACATATTATAAAATGGTTAAAACCGATTTTCGGCCTAGCTTGCGTAACGTTTATTAGTCGAAGGAGAACAGATTTGTTTATCAGCGTTAATAAAAAGATTTCATACATCTTAATCATTTTTTTGTTCATCCTGATTGGCATTTTTTTGACCTTGTTCATCAGTTATTATTCGCAACAATTACAAGATAACCGTTACTCGGTTTATTTGCGCAACAAATATGTCGTGCAACTTCTGAATGATAATCTTAATTTGCAAAGCAAGTTGGCCGAAATTAGTGAAAAATATCCGGAGTTAAGCAAGGAATCAAACTTATCAACTTTTTTGCGTAATGTGACCAATACACGGCAACAACTTTCACGCGAAAAGTTGCTTAATGCCGAATTGCGCCGCAACTTTAAGGACAACAGCCAAGCCTTAGAAACTGGCATGAAAATTGTGGCACTTTGTTTGCTTGTGGTAATTTTGTGTATCGGCCTGATTATTTTGTTGATTAATCGTTGGGTTATTCGGCCAATCGAACAATTAAAGGCCATCAGCCAAACCGTTTCACAAGGCAACTACTCCAACCGCATTATCCTGCAACCGCACAGCCTTTGGCGTGACGAATTTGATATTTTGAATGAAACATTCAACAATATGTTGGAAACCACAGAAAATAACATTAAAGATATTCAACAGCGCGAACAATTTTTACAACAATTGATTGACACCATTCCTGATGGTATTCGCGTGATTGATAAAAATTACAATGTTATTATGGCGAACAAAGCCTTTTATAATTTGTTGCATGTTAAAGAATCGTGTATCGGGCAAAAATGTCATGCCGTATATGGTGAATCGGATATGCCTTGTCCGTTAAGTAAATATAATTGTCCGTTACAATATTTGAAGAACAAGGGCGATTTTTTGCGCACCATCCACGAAGTAAACAATATTCCTCTGTTTGTAAATGCTGCTTATTTGCATTACAGTCAGAACAAATCTAAAGATTATATTGTCGAAGCATTACACGACTTAAGTAATGATGTTCAATTTTCACATCAGCAAAAAGTTTCTTCTTTGGCTTTTCTGTCCACTTCTATTGCCCATGAGTTGAAAAACAGTTTGGGCGCCGTGCGTATGATTTTGGAAGGATTGTTGGAAAACGATTATCGTGATGTACCGGAATCATCTTCGCAGAAAAAATATTTAATTATGGCGCACCAACAACTTGTGGAAGCAGTTAAAACCCCGGAGCAGTTGTTGCGGTTGGCCCAATATGCCGAAAATGAAGTCATGGATATTCATATTGCTGACGCTATCAATGATATGATTATTATGATTGATTATGATGCTAAGCGGCGCGGTATAGAAATTATTACGGAAGTTGATCCGCAATTGATTTTTACCGGCAATGAAGCCGACTTTAAAATGATTATTCTCAATCTGTT
>JAZNQW010000135.1:0-2164 GCA_045590435.1 Alphaproteobacteria bacterium
GTTGTGTTCAAATATTTGTTGAACGGCGCTTTGAACAGCATGGATGAGCTGTCGGCAGTCGGTCATCGCGTGGTTCAAGGCGGCGATATTTTCAAAGGTTCGGTTCTCATTACCGACAAAGTAATTGCCGATATCGAAAGCCTGTCTGATTTGGCACCGTTGCACAATCCGGCTCACGTTTTGGGTATTCGTGCGGTTAAAGAAATTTTGCCGAACGTACCGCAAGTAGCGGTGTTTGATACGTCTTTCCATCAAACTATGAAACCGGAAGCATTTTTATATGCCCTGCCGGAAGACCAATATAAGCGCAACAAAATCCGTCGTTACGGCTTTCACGGCACTTCGCACAAATATGTGTCGGAAGAATGCGCCAAATTGATTGGCAAAAAAGGCAAAATCATCACCTGCCATTTGGGTAACGGTGCATCCATTTCTGCCATTGATAACGGCATTTGCGTTGATACCTCCATGGGCTTTACCCCGCTCGCCGGCACCATTATGGGCACACGCTGCGGCGATATTGACCCATACATTCCGTTATATATCATGAAAAAAGACGGCTTGTCGATTGATGAAGTTAATGATTTAATGCAAAAGCAAAGCGGCATGCTGGCACTCGGCGGCTATTCCGACAACCGCGACATTGAAGACGGTATTTTTGCCGGTAATGAACGTTGTATTTTGGCCACCGATTGCTATGTCCATTCACTTCTTAAAATCATCGGCGGTTACATTGCTGTTTTGGGCGGCGTAGATGCTATTGTGTTTACGGCCGGTGTTGGTGAAAACGGTTGGGTTCTGCGTAAACAACTGATTGAACGCTTAGGCTATCTCGGCATCAAACTCGATGAGAAGAACAATCGCGTTCGCGGTGAAACCGTTATGATTTCCACACCTGATTCCAAGGTTAAGGTTTATATCATTCCAACTGACGAAGAGTTGATGATTGCCAAAGATACCATTACTCTGGCAAACCTTAAATAAAAATTTTTTACTGTGATGCCGGCCTCCCAACTGACATTTCAGCAATTTAAAATCATAATCCACCGACTTTAACCGGTGGATTTATTTTTTTAGCCTTCTTGTCAGAAACGTCCTTCCTTACGCGCCTTTTCTGCTTTTTCCATACCATAATCAATGGCTTTTCGGCAACATTTATCCCAATCATAGCTGTCTAACCCGTACTGATTGGCCTTCTTAAAATCGCCCACCGATTCGTAATCCTTTTGTAACTGTGTGCTAAATCTTCTCTTCTTGTCAAAGTTTTCGTTACGCCGATATAAATTGTTGCTGGCCAACTCCTTTCCTTCTTCCAAAAGCGCTATCCGCTCTCTAACATTCAACGGCTCTTTAACAATTGCCTCAATAATGGATAACCGGTCGGTGCGTTGTTGCGGCGTTAAACCCGATAACGCTCTCAGTCTCTTTCCGCTCTTATCGGCCACTAAACCCAGCTCGCCCAAAAACGTAAAGCGCATTTTATCGTTCATTTTAGTGTAAAGCTGATTCATCACGCCCAAATAAACGCTTCTGTCAGCACCTCGGCGGTGAAAAAATGCCTGTTTTGCCGTCAAATTCAAATCGGTATCACAGCCCTGCGGCATCGTATCCGCCTTTTTGCGTAACACATTCATATACCATTTATCGCCGCCACCGTTAATATCAATAAATCCCAACAATGTGTTATACAAAGCGGCCTTATTTTGCGGATGAATATTGCTTTTTGCCACAAATTGTTCATATTGATTAGCGGCCTCAATGCTTTTTTTATCTTCCAAATCCACATTTTCTTCCATGGCCAAATGTTCAAACGCCCGCACTTTGGCATCAAATTGCGCCACTTCAGAAAATTGCGCCGTCGTCAAAACGCGCTGTTCCGCAAGCTCATGCAAATACGCGGCGGCCACATCATTACCTTGCACATCATAGCGCTCGCGACATAACTTATCCATAAACGTGTTAATAAAAATGTTATCGTTTTCCATTGCCGCCTCCGCTAACTGTAAAAACTATAAATCTTTGACCATTTTCATAAAGGTAATGCCTTGCTCGTCAAATGCTTCACCCTCGGCATGATAACCCATTTTTTCATAAAAACCGACCACAAACAACATAGCGTGCATCACAATCTGCGAATATCCGGCTTCTTTGGCGCGCTTTTCGG
>JAZNQW010000136.1:0-8723 GCA_045590435.1 Alphaproteobacteria bacterium
AGTGCGACCATAGGATCTCTTAACGATTCAGCTGAGATTCCGGGTTCTTGCTTACGCAAGCCCCGGAATGACTGTTTATATTTCCCCCTGTCATTACCCGACTTGATCGGGTAATCTCATTCCTCTTTCCCCCTGTCATTACCCGACAAACGTCGTGCGCACAGCCTAAGTAGCAGCGAAGTTACCGTGGAATCTCTTAACGATTCAGCTGAGATTCCGGGTTCTTGCTTACACAAGCCCCGGAATGACTGTTTATGTTTTTCCTCTGTCATTACACGACTATTTCCCCCTGTCATTACCCGGCTCTGACCGGGTAATCTCATTCATCATCCCACACCTTGTGAAATACATCACTGCTTTTCTGGCCTTTTTAAATGTGGAGAAACCAAAAATTTACCTTTATCTAACACTTTGGTCTTATATATAATAAATTGTCAGGTTAATAAGGAGATTTTTTATGAAAAAATTTATTGCAGAAATGCTCGGAACTTTTGTTCTGGTATTTATTGGTTGCGGCACGGTTGTTTTTGCCGCACCATATGTCGGTAACGTTGGTGTAGCCTTGGCTTTCGGCTTGGCTTTAACAACCGCAGCCTATACTTTCGGCCCTATTTCCGGTGCCCATGTTAATCCGGCCGTTACTTTAGGCTTTTTGGTTTCTAAACGTATAGAGCCGAAGCAAGCACTCGGTTACATTATTTTTCAACTAATTGGTGCCGTTATTGCCATTGCCGCAGTTTACGGCATTGCTAAAGGTCGTATGACCGGCTATTCTTTGGAAATGGGCTTAGGCCAAAACGGTTGGGGCGAAAATTATGCCGCACGCTATAACTTGGCTTCGGCTTTTTGGTTTGAATTGATTGCCACATTCATTTTTGTGAAGGTTGTTTTAACCACCTCTGCCGCTGATTTGAAAATCACTGGCGTAGTGATTGGTTTAACTTTGGCGGTTATTCATATTTTGGGTTTGCCG
Organism: Alphaproteobacteria bacterium; assembly: GCA_045590435.1. Classification (GTDB taxonomy): domain Bacteria; phylum Pseudomonadota; class Alphaproteobacteria; order RF32; family CAG-239; genus RUG410. The sequence continues at coordinate 974 of JAZNQW010000136.1, forward strand.
ATTACCGGTGTTTCGGTTAATCCGGCACGCAGTTTCGGTCCGGCTGTTTTAGTTGGCGGTCAAGCTATACACCAATTATGGCTGTTCTTATTGGCTCCGTCTTTGGGCGGTTTATTAGCCGGTTTATGCGGTCGTTGTTGCTGTTGTTGCAACGGTCAATGTGCTGTTAAGCCGCAAGTTAAAGCAGAGGCCAAACCACAGACTGAAGCTAAACCGCAAGTTGAAAAGAAAACGTCTGCACCGGCTAGCAAAAAAGCACCGGCTGTACGTAAACCTAACCGCCGTTCTTCACGGTCTAATCAACCGGGCTTGGGTTTATAATTCTTTAAGCTGATTAAAAAAATGCCGCCCCTTATCGGACGGCATTTTTTATTGACACTCAATGTCTGTTACATTTCTGCCACAATGGCATCAGCCAAAGCCTCCAAATCGCTCTGTTGAGTATCTGTCAATGCCGATTTAATGGATATGTGCGGTTCAATAAAGCTACAATTCTTCCACTTACCGATTTCTTCGCGCATTTGCTTACCGGCCAGTGGCGCCCACGTGCCATTATCAAGTGTGGCAATGCGGCGATTTTGCAGATTGTGCGCCGTTAAATCGCGCAACAGATTATCCATCGGCGTAAAAATGCCACCGTTATACGTTGCCGCCGCAAACGCCAAAGTGCCAAACTTAAACGCATCAGCAATAATATATGACACGTGGGTAACCGAAACGTCGTGCATTTTGATATTTTTTACGCCGCGCTCGGCTAATTTAACCGCCAGAATTTCCACCGCATTTTGCGTATGCCCGTAAATCGAGCCGTAAACCAGCAAAACGCCTTTTTCTTCGGCCGCATAAGCCGCCCATTTGGCATATTTTTCAATAAACCAACCCAAGTTTTGCCGCCAAATGAAACCATGTAACGGACAAATGCGGGCAATATCCAAGCCTGCGGCCTTTTTCAAAACGGCCTGCACCTGCGGCCCGTATTTTCCGACAATGTTGGTATAATAGCGCCGTGCCTCGTCTAAATAATCGCGTGCAAAATCAACCTCATCAGCAAAAATGTTACCGTTCAGCGCACCAAACGTGCCGAATGCGTCGGCCGAAAAAAGTGTTTTATCTGTGCTGTCATAAGTCATCATTACTTCCGGCCAATGAACCATCGGTGCCATGACAAATTGCAAGGTATGGCGGCCGATATTAAGCGTATCGCCTTCTTTAACCAAAACATATTGCTCGTCCGGTATATTAAGCGCAAAAAACTGCGCAATCATACGCTTGGTCTGCGCGTTGCAAACAATTTTAGCGGCCGGATGAATTTGCAACACACGAGCAATTTCAGCGCAATGATCCGGCTCCATGTGGTTCACTATAAGATAATCCAGCGCACGCCCTTGCAAAGCCGCCGCCAAATTTTCAAAAAACTGTGTACTGACGGCCGAATCCACCGTATCAAGCAATACCGTTTTTTCATCACATAATAAATAAGCGTTATACGATACACCCAACGGTAGCGGATATACGTTTTCAAACAAAGCCAAACGCCGATCGTTGGCGCCGAGCCAATACAAATCTTCAGTTATTTTGCGGATATTTTGCATTTATTTCTCCTTTTTTAATTTGCCGAGATCCTCGCATCGAGTGCGAGGATGACTGATTAAATAATCGCACCGAATATGAGGATGACTTACTACCTTATTTACGTCATTGTTGGCTAAAAGATAAGACTTGTCCACCGCTTTTAACGGTTATACATAAATTTTTTTACCGTTTTTAGTCAATTTTATTGACAAACGCCGAAATCTTGCTAGACTATAGGCAACTTTTTTTATTATTAACTTAACCCCTGTATAATTATGGATGGTATCTTAATTTCTAGACGTGAGCACATCAATGCGGAAGCATTTGTGCAAGTAAGAGATGATGTGGCAACGGTTCGCGGCAATTTTTTCAACGGTTGCAGCAGATACTCCGGCCCGGTAGCGGATATAGAAATTCCCGTCCCACCGGAATTTCAGCTAGAGATTGAAGTGCTGAACGCTCAAGCCCCGCATGGCGCGGCATGGAAGTTACCCAAGAGCGGCGAGCTGGAGGCCTTCTGCACCGAATGTTTCAATGAGGCGGCCGAAGATGACAGCTGGTTCAAGATGTTCCTGCCCGAAGAATAAACTCGGTCAAACGCAAAAAAACACAACCCTCGGTTCAATTTCTGACCGAGGGTTATTTGTTTTAGCGCTGTCGATTTTTCGTTCGGTTTATTGCCGGCGGCAAAAACTAATTGCGACCACCTCGTCCGTCGCCTTTTTTACCGCTTCTGCCATAACCGTTTGTCATTGGTTCTGCCGCTTGTGCCTGTGCTGTTTTACCTGTTTTGACGCGCTTTCCGACTTTATAACGGCTCTTGGCTATATCAAATTGACGTTTATTGGCCCAAACAATCGCTTCGGCAATATCATGGTCATGCAGATATTTATCATTTAACGCCGACACTTTATCGACTACTTTGGCGCTGTGCCCCAAGTCATCAACCGTTTGCACCAAAGTTTGTTTGACTTTATCGTCAAAAAGAACTCCGGTATCATACGAATATTCCATTGTGCCGGTCTGTTTTTCATATTGAGCCGCTGTTTTAGCCAATGTATCAACATATTGTGCGGCAGCATCTGCCTTGAACTTATCGCTATCGCCATGTTTATCCTGCTCTTGGCGCACATGACGATATTCTTGCGTTGCTGCATCAACTTGCGCAATATATAGCTCAACTTTTTCCCAATCCATAGCACCATGCATTTCAGTAGTTTGATTAATATATGTAAACGTTTGACCGTAGTCTTCAGCCAACTTGTTATCTTTTTGCGGTTGCGCTTTCATTTCCGCTTGTGCCGCGGCAATTTCGGCCGCAAATTTTTTGTTAAAGGCCTGTTTTTCCGCTGCCGTCATTTTCGGCATAACGGTTTGATGATAGTATGTTTCGGCCACATGCATAATCATTTCACGATGTTCGGGCGCAAAAGCATTGATGCGCTTCATAATGCGCTCGCTTAAATTTTTCGGCCGGCTTGGTTTAGCAAACAGATATAAAGCTATATTACCGGCATATTCCTGTGAAACCTTAAACGAAGCATCCAATAAACCCATAAAACGGTTATATTCTTCTTCACTCGGATTTTTCTCACCTGTCAGCATTTGACTGGTTTTCCAAACCGCCATCAATTCTCCGCTTTTAATGCGTTTTTCCATTTCATCAAAAATCTTTTTCGTATCGCCTTTTTCCAGCTCATATAAACTCGGCAAGATATCTGTCCTACTGTTTTCGATGACCTTGTTTTTAACTTGCCGCGTGGCACACGGATGCGTATATAAGCGCTGCATTATATCAGCGACGTAATCAACCATCGGATCATTATGTGCGCGTCTGTATTGCGGTGTATTCAACTGCCCGGCGTACTCGGCCAAGGCATAAAGCGTTTCTGAGCTTAACGAATCAGCATGAAGAGCCATTTTGAAAAATGTGCTCATATCATGTTCAACCTCTCCGAAATTTCTGGTATCTTCAATAATTTGTGTTTTATTTGATAGCGGATTTTGGAAAAGCTCAAGTGACAAATCCGTTGATTTGAAATGCGTCTTATTAAGGCGCTGTAATCCGCCAATTATCTTTTTATTTTGCCCTAAATCTTTATCCGTAAGCATTTTATGGAACGCCTGCATAACAGGGCTGTAGTGTTTTCTGATTTCATCTTCATAAAAAACGGTTATCGGTTCAACCATGCTCGAACTTATATCCAACGATTGATAGCGCTTGCCATAATCTTCCATTTTATTCATAAAAGTCAGTGCATCTTTTTCTTTTTGCGCGGCAGAGGCTTCGCTTGCATTTTGATTATCCAGCAAAGTTTTATAATCTTCAGCTTCCTGATCGATTAATTGCATTATACCATCTTTGGCATCTTCTTTGTAAGGTCGGTGAGCAGAAAACAAATGAACCGTATTATCATAAAACGGGTCGCCGTAATCAAACGCTTTGTCATATTCCTTTCCTGCTTGCTCCAGTGAGGCTTTTTCGGCTTTTTGTGCGGCGGCAATTTCTTTTTCCGCAACGTTGATTTCATCAGCATATTTTTCTTCAAAAGCTTTTGTATCCATAGATTTTTTAGACATTTATGTTACTCCTTTTTTAACGGCCACGACCAGGTGCCCTGCCACCGCTAACGCTTTGCCGCACCGGATTTGAATTTTGCGGTGTCGCCGGTGCGTGACTTTGCATAAACTGACGTGCTCTCTGAATATCCGCCGCAGGAATACCTTGAATATTATCCAAACCATTCAAATCTGCCGGTATATTGCCTTTCATTTCACGCCCTTGTACCACACACGCTACATACAGTTTCAATGCTTCTTGCTTGCTCAGTGTATCCATAAAATTAATCACTGTATTGCGGTTACTCGGTTCTTTCAAAATTTTCATATAGGTATCATACGCACTATCCATACTGACCGAAAGGCTGTTCTTATCCGTATAGGTAATTTCATCATTATGAATCTTAAATTTATACGCATCATTTGTGCGTTCAATTTCCTGATACCCGTCTTGTAAGCGCCAATATTGCTGTAAATGACTACTCCAATCAGCGTTCGGATGTCGCGGCTGCGGGCTTGTCGGACCATTCGGCGCTTGTGGCAAATGAGGTGCTACATTAATATCCAGTGTTTCAATATTTAAATTATCCGTACCGATAAACCTCGGCTGGTGCATATTATCGCGCACCACCTTTTTGGCCGGTTCAACCAAGCTCGGATTAATCGTACCACTGAGCAATTTACGTTCATATTCTTGTTTGCGTGTATCCAACCGACTTTTACCTGCCGCAATAATATCTTGCTGGGTTTGGTTACGTACGGCCACTTCGTGCGCCGCGTCAATATAATCAGCTAAACTTTTTTGTTCCATACGACCGGTATCCGGATTATACACTGCAAACTTATAAAACTGCTTACGAATTCTTAAAAACAACTCGCGTGCCGTATCTTCATCAACGCTCATCGGCGCCCGATCGACCGAATTTTCCAAATGTGCCTTAAATTGATCTTGATCATATTTATCACGATGAACTCTTTCAAAATTATCCAGCTCACCTTGTACTATATTCGGTAAGTTTGTTGCGCAACTTTTCCGTTGTGATTCCGGTAATGCTTGCAGTTTTTGCCGCAACCATTGGCTCTCACCGTCAAACATGGAAAAATCATTTAAATCGCCGTTCATTAAATATTTGTTCACTGAATTAATTACTTGCGATAAATAAGCGCTGCGTTCATCTTCCACATTCAACCGATATAAATCTTCGACAGTCGGCCGTTTGGTACCGCGATCCAAATATAACGCATCATAAAACATTTTATTTTTTATATGTTTAAATTCATGCGCCAAAAAATATTTGCGTTTAGCGGCGTATCTGTATTCATCTGCATATATATTAAACAACGAACGATCTTTGGCATTTGAAATACGTGAAGCGTACAAACTCGGTGTTAATTTTGAATCAGAACGCTTAGCTCTTTTGTAATCTGCAATCATAGAATCCATTTTCCGCTTTATTGCAGGTGCCATCTTAAAATGGTTGCGCACTAATTGGATAGAGCGCGTACTTACCGCTACCCATGCTCGATAAGTTGAAAAATGCGGTATTTCATATAAACCCGTACTCGGATTAAGCACTATTTCATATTCATCATCTTTCGGATGAAGCTGAAAGCCCAAATTTTTGATTTCTTCCGGCACTTCGCTGTCCATAAATCGATAATCCACATCCGGCAGTAAGGGAGGCATACTGCTCGGATAGTTATCATTTGATTCTAAATTATTGATATAATCGCTCCGGAGCTTCATATATGAATAACCGGTAATTTCTTGCTTTAAAAAATTAGAATTTTCTACGTCAACCTGTTGCATTATTTCTTTGTTAGCCGTAGCGGTACCGGCAACAAAAGCATCGTGATCGGTTTTATATTCGTTATAATTGTGGTTATCAAAATACGATTTGCACTGAAAAACTTTTTGCGATTTTTCTGCCGGCGAAGTATATTCTATATTAACCGCAATCGGTCTGTTATCTTTTGTCGCAAATATTACCGTTTCACGCATTCAGGTATTCTCCTTAAGTCAACTTATTTTTTTGAAGAATAACATGTATTTGACAAAAAATCAACAAATATTTACGTATTTACCTTAAAAAACTCTGATACTCAGGCCGGTATGCTGTGATTTTTTGATACCATATGCTTAAAATTAAACATAATAAAGAAGTAACAGGCTATAAACCGCCTAAAATGCTTTATATTTCTATTTCTTGGCCCTTTTGAAATATTTTACCTTTAATAATTGTATAAAGCACATTTAATCTTTCGCTTAAAATCAAAATATCAGCATCATATCCCGGTGCAATAACCCCCAAGTGATCTTGTTTCATAATTCGTGCCGGATTGGTTGAAGCCATATGTACAGCCTGATCTAAATGCAGTCCGTATGACACAATATTGCGCACACTGTCAATCATTGTCAAAGCCGAACCGGCAATCGCATTATCCGATTTGCGATAAAAGCACTGATCCAAATATACTTCTTCACCATTGGCAATAAGCGGCTTTTTCTTTTGCTTTGTCGGTTTTAAGGCATCCGTTACCAAAACAACTTTATCCAAAGACTTACAGGTCAGCAAAAATTTAATAATCTCCGGATTAATATGAATGCCGTCTGCAATAACTTCACAACTCAGCTCCGGATGAATAAATACCGCGCCGACACAGCCCGGATCACGATGATGCATACGGCTCATTGCGTTAAACAAGTGTGTCACATGCATAATTCGTGCCTGCATTGCTTCAATCATCTGCTTGTATGTGGCATTGGTATGACCGGCCTGCAAAATAATCCCCTTTGAAAGGCAATATAGCGCCAGTTCACGCATATTTTTAAGTTCCGGTGCAACAGTCATATTCACAATATGCCCATGCGATACATTCCAAAAATCTTCCATCAAATCCAAATTCACCGGGCTGAGTGCATCAGCAGATTGCACCCCCAATCTGTCAGGTGAAATAAATGGTCCCTCCAAATGCATACCTAAAATGCGTGCGCCTTTTTCTTTTCCCATGGCCACCGCAACCGCACTGATTGCTTTGAGCATTTGCTGGCGCGGTGCCGCATATAAAGTCGGAATAAAAGAAGTAACACCATATTTAATTAACTCATCCGACATTTTTAAAATTGATTCAACGCTGCAATCTTCCGTACCGTAACCACCAACTCCATGAATATGTGTATCAATAAATCCTGGCGTTATATATGCCCCTTTTGCGTCTATAAAATATGTGTCAGCCCTAAATTTTTTTTGCGAGAATCGTTCTTCGTTAAAAACATCAACAATTTTATCTTGTTTGATTAAAACAGCACAGTTTTTCATCATGGAATAACCATTTAAAACCGTTGCATTGTGAATACAAACCGCAGCCACCATGTTCAACACCTCCGTTTGTTTTATATATATACTCAGAAAACAAAAAAATTATTAATGAAAAATCTACTGACTTAATTTTATTTTTATGCCTATTTATATCCGTAAAGCTAGGTTTATATTTTAGACTGACCGGTTATATTCACAGCACCAAAAATTTTTATAAAAATATTATTGACTTTATAAAATCGGTAGTATATAAGCTATTTCAGTTGACACGCCAACATAGCTCAGTTGGTAGAGCTACT
>JAZNQW010000137.1:0-1680 GCA_045590435.1 Alphaproteobacteria bacterium
AATGCCAACCCAACCTTCTGCTGCGTCGAACGCCCTATAATTTGTCCCGCTGCATTCACTACGTTACCATCTTCATCAACATGGCCAATCACGTTGCCGTTTTTATCAATAACTTCTCCATCCTTGTTGATAACACCTAAAACATTGCCATTTTCATCCAGTGCAAATTCTCCGCGCGAACCAATAATTTCTCCGCTCACTGAAACCACATTACCGTCTTCATCAACGTGGCCTATGATATTACCATTTTCATCTAACACATTTCCGCTTTTATCTATTGTGCCGATAATATTACCGTTTTCATCAACCGCCACATTACTGCGCTTACCTAAAATTTCGCCACCCATTTCTATGGCTCTGCCGTTTTCATCAACCCTGCCGCGCACTCTGCCGTCAAGATCAATCACATTGCCGCTGCTATCAACATGACCGATAATCTTACCATTTTCATCAACCACAACATCACCGCTGAAACCGATAATATTTCCGTTAGCATCAACCACGTTACCTTTAGCATCTAATTTTCCGATAATTCGTCCGTTTTTATCCCGAACAACACCATAGGCATCTGCATATCCGATTGTGTTACCGTTTTTATCAACCACCGGCTTTGCACGCACACCTATAATTTCCCCGTTGGCATTTATAATATTACCGTTGGCATCTACTTTACCGATAATATTGCCATCTTTATCTATCACATTGCCATTGGCATCTATCCGACCAATCACATTACCGTTTTTATCCAATGCCACATCACCGCTGTAACCGATAATATTGCCTTCATTATCTACAACATTGCCATTGGCATCTACTTTACCGATAATATTACCCTTGTCGTCAATCACATTACCATCGGCATCAATATAGCCTAATACATTACCATTTTTATCTATGGCCATTTTTCTTGCCGAACCAATTACTTTTGTGGTCTTAATGTTACCGTTTTCATCTACTCTGCCGATAATTTTACCGTTTTCATCTAAAACGTTACCATCTTTATCTATGGTGCCGATCACATTACCGTTCTCATCTACAGCAACCTTTCTTTCTGAACCGATAATTTCACCTTCCAGGGTGTGTACTTTACCATCTTTATCAACCATTCCGATAATATTACCGTCTTTATCTATTACGTTACCATAAGCATCAATCAAACCGATAATATTGCCTTGATCATCTACAGCCGCGTCTGCCACAGTGCCGATTATTCTACCGTTTTCATCAACCACATTACCGTTTTTATCAACTTTACCGATAATACGCCCGTTTTCATCAATTACATTACCATTTTCATCTATGATACCGATTACATTTCCGTTGGCATCAACAGCCACACGCGTTTTAGAACCAATAATTCGACCGAATGCCCGCACCGTTCCGTTAGCATCAACCATACCGATTATATTGCCTCTTTCATCTCTAACGTTACCGTCTTTATCTATGGTTCCGATTATATTTCCTTTATCATCTACTGCAATGCGCTGTTCCGAACCTATTATCTTACTGTCCAGTTTACGTATTTTTCCGTCTTTATCCACTTTACCGATAATACGCCCGTTTTCATCAATTACATTCCCGTTTTCATCTATATGACCGATTACTTTACCGTTTTCATCAACCGCTATCCTACCGGTAAAGCCAATAATATTACCGTTGGCATCAACAACATTGCCGTTT